>SABL01000252.1 GCA_009928985.1 Clostridia bacterium | reverse complement strand
TCAGGCCGCGGGTGGATCCAAAAGACCCCTTGGCGATCGCCAGGTAGGCGGCTACCGGGTCAAAGCCCATGGCTGCCATGATCAGGCCGGACAAAAGCAGCGCCACGAGGACAGAGGCAACGCGGATGACCACCGCTTTCCACCCTCCGGCAGTTTCCTTTTTGGCAATTCGCAGACGCATCAGAGGGTAACCTCCTTCTCTTGGAGTGATTCACCGGCCATCATCAGGCCAATCTGTTCCTTGGTCACTTCACTGGCCTTGACGATGCCGGTGACTTCGCCATTGCACAGGACCAGGATCCGATCACACAGTTCCAGCAGGACATCGAGGTCTTCGCCGATGAAAAGGACGGCGACATCTTTCTGCTTCTGCTCGTTGATCAGCGAGTAGATGGTGTATGACGAATGGATGTCGAGGCCGCGGACCGCATAGGCGGTAATCAGGAGGCGTGGGTTGAGGTTGATCTCGCGACCGAGGATGACTTTCTGGATATTGCCGCCGGACAGCTTGCGCACGGTGTGAAAGATGCCCGGAGTATTGATCGCCAGCTGGGAGACGATCTGCCTGGCCTTGGACCGGGCAGCCTTGCGGTCGATGAAGGGACCTTTGTGGAAGGCGTAGTCCTTGAGCAAGATGTTGTCTGCGATGTCCATCGAGGCGACCAGGCCCATGCCGAGGCGGTCCTCGGGGATAAAGCTCATGCTGATACCCATCTTGATGATCTCGCGAGGTGATTTGCCCACGATTTCATTGCCATGGAAGCGGATGCTGCCTTCGGATGGAATCTGAAGTCCGGCAATGGCTTCGCACAACTCCTTCTGGCCACTGCCAGAAAGTCCGGCGACGCCGAGGATTTCACCGTGGCTGAGCGAAAAGCTGATGTTGCTGAGTCGATGGACGCCACTGGTGTCCAGGACCGAGAGGCCCTCGATTTCGAGGCAAAGACCGGACCCCTGGACGGCAGGCCGGTCAATCGACAGGTCGACAGCACGGCCCACCATCATCTCAACCAGCTCGGTTGTGGTGGTCAGGTCAGTCCGCACGGTGCCGATGGTGCGCCCCTGGCGCAGGACTGTGACCCGGTCGCACAGGGACAGGACTTCGTTCAGCTTGTGGCTGATGAAAACGATCGCCTGTCCGTTTTCGCGCATCCGGTGCAGGATCTGGAACAGATGAGTGATCTCCTGTGGGGTCAGGACAGCGGTCGGCTCATCGAGGATCAGGATCTGTGACCCGCGGTATAGGACCTTGAGGATTTCGACGGTCTGTTTTTCGCTGACCGACATCGTCGAGATGCGCCGGTCGGGATCTATCCCCATTGCAAACTGTTCGGACAAGGCAGCGATTTTTGCCCGGGCGGCTACGCGGTCGATAAAGAGACCACGCCCAGTCCCGGCGATGATGTTGTCCAGGGCCGTCAGGTTTTCGACCAGTTTGAAATGCTGATGGATCATGCCGATCCCTTTGGCCATGGAATCACGCGGCGAACGGAAAATGACGCGCTCACCGTGGATGTCAATTTCACCGGAATCCGGCAGGTAAATCCCGGAGAGAATGTTCATCAGCGTCGATTTGCCAGATCCGTTTTCCCCAAGCAGGGCATGGATCTCGCCTGCTTCAACCGAAAAGCCGATGTCCTGGTTGGCTTTGACGGAGGCAAAGGCCTTGCTGATGCCGCGCATCTCGATGGCTGGGACTTTTTTTATATCGGTCATACGATGCTCCTGTAAAGTCATAAAACCTGGCCTGTGCCACACAAGTTGGTGGCACAGGCCAGGCAGATTCACCAGGGGTCAGGGCAAGGGAGGTAGCTCAGGGCAGGGTCCTGTCGAAAAGCAGTTTATTTTGCTTCGACGACGCCTTCAACGAACCAGTCCATGGCGAACTGGTCATCCGCGCTCAGCGAAGAGCCAGCGGCGACACGTTCGGCACCGGTATTGTCTTTGAGTGGTCCGGCGAAAACAAAGTCATTGCCTTGGGCTTTCATGGTGTCGACGAGGGCGTTGACCTCGGTCTGGACTTCAGCCGGAACGAGGGCGGTCATTGTATCGAGAGCGACGACACCGTCGTTCATGCC
>SABL01000251.1 GCA_009928985.1 Clostridia bacterium | reverse complement strand
ACCTCGCCCACAGTCCTGACCGTCAGCGCGAGTACAACCTCGTTTGACACCGATCTGGCCAACAACTCGGCGACATATGAAGTGACCTGGCCTTAAAAAACTTTCAGGCAATCAGACCCAGTGTCCGGGCTTTGTTGACACACTGGACCCGGGTGGAAACCTGGAGCTTGCCGAATATATTTCCGATATGGATTTTGGTCGTACTCAGAGAGATGGCCAGTTCACATGCAATCTGCTGGTTGGTGTAACCGTCAGCCAGCAGTTGCATGACTTTTTGTTCCTGTCTGGTCAGGAGGCTGGCATCGGGTGGATGGTTCACGCAACCTGCAGCACCTGCTGTTTTGGCCAGGCTTGTGGTGTGATGGATCAGGGTCTGAATGTACGATTTCTGCTTTTTACCGTTGGCTGCAAAGATACGCAGCAGCGATGACAGACTATTGCCTTCATCGACAAAGCTGCGGATGTAGGTCTCTTCGCACCCAATCGCCAGACTCTGGCCCAGAAAGTTCATGGCCTGACCGGATTTGCCCTGTCTCTGGCACGCAATGGCCAGGAGATTCAAGATTTCAACGATGCTGTGTTTCCGGCCCAGTTCCGAGGAAAAATCCAGCAATCTGCGGAGTAAAATCTCGGCCTGGCTGGCGGCGCCTTGCTCGATCAGGAACCGGGCATAGACCAGGAATTCGAACTCTCTGGCCCGGGACAAATCTTGGTAAGGGCTGAGTTTGCAGGCGTCACACCAGCCTGCGGCTGCGTCCAGTTCTCCTGACTCCATTAACATGCGGGCCCGGAAAGCCCTGAGCAGGTAGTTCCAATGCATTTGATGGATGGACTGCAACCTGAGCTCGCAGTCATCGAGTGTCGCCAGGACGCCCGGCCAATCTCCGCGCGCTTTGCTGATCTTGGCGAGTGTGGCCATGGCTGGGACAAGGACCCCGGGACATTCCGCCCGGATCGATTTTTTCATGGCCTCCAGCAGGTGCTCCATCGATTCATCCAGCCGGTCCTGTTCGTACAGATATTCGCCAGCAATCAATGAACCATAGCCAGGCGGCTTTTCCTGCATTAGTTTCTGATAGTTCCCGAACAATTCCCGGTAGATATCCGGATGCTGCCCAAACAACGTGATCAGGTGATGCATGCGGCTCCGGTAGAAAGAGATGTCATACGGGTTGAAATCGACGTATTTGACCAAATTGAACTGGGAACCTGCGTTATTCGTCACAATTTTCAGAATTGAATTGACTGCAGACAGATCCCCTTGCAGGATCAGGCAATAGGCCCGGGCCAGCAGGCAGGCATTGCTGGCATATTTCCCCGCCTCATCGGTTGCATAGGTGCCGCTGGACGCCGTTGTTTCCATGGGGGAAATCCAGCGCTGCGCCTCTGTGAAATGGCCGTTCTCAGCGGCATGGGTGGCCAGGATCGCGGCAATTTCCAGGCTATTTTCCACTCGTTCTGCGGGAAGGCGCTGGATCCAGGGCAAGGCGGATGAGCTCTGTCCGCTGTCGATGATGGTGATGCTCTGGGTTTCCAAAAGCCGAACCGCATCTTCATACTCGCCGCTTGCCAGATCATGCTCGATCGCCTGGAGCGGATAACCGTTTTCGCGATGCCAGCGGGCCGATTTTCGATAGAGCTCGGCCACCATGGAAGGCGAATCTGCCCGCAAATGGGACAGGAGCATGTCCTTGAACAGATGGTGGTATCGGTACCAGCCGCTTGTTTCGTCCAAGGGGGTCAGGAAACTATTGCCCTGGCAGAGACTTCTCAAGACAGCAGCGCTGTTTTCTTGACCGGTCAACGTATCACACAGATCCCCACAAAGGGCATCCAAAATGGACGTTTTCTGGAAAAACTCCTGCTTTTCAACCTCCCAAGAGCTGAAAACTTCCTTGTAAAGATAGTGTTCCAGGGTTGCCATGGACTTGAAAGGAACGACACAGCCCTCGAGTCTGTATCGGTCCTCATCCATGGACAAGGCAGCCGCAACCAGGGCGGCCGCCCACCCTTCCGAATGTTGTTCGATCAGATCCGTCTCCCGGTCGTCGAGAAATAGGTCGCGTTTTTTAAAGAAGTCCACGAT
>SABL01000250.1 GCA_009928985.1 Clostridia bacterium | reverse complement strand
TGGCTGCGGGCCAAGGTCGATGAATTCGAAATCGTCACGCGACAGTCAGGCCACGAGTGGGCCATGTTCGACCTGACGGATACCTTTGCCATTTGGCTCGCCTCGCAACGATACGCCAAGAGCTACTTTCAGAAACCGCATCTGCTCTCCACGCTACTGCCGAAATACCTCGCATTCATCACCGATGAATTCGAAACCTTCCTCCAAAAGAACGAGATCGGACCCGGTTCCGTCGTGGCAATTAAAGGCGTCGGTTCGCTTTTCGGATTTCTGAAAGTGAAAGAGGTCGTCGACAAGTTGGCCCCGATGGTCAAGGGACGGCTGCTGGTCTTTTTCCCGGGAAGCTATGAAAACAACAACTACAGGCTGCTGGATGGCTATGACGGGTGGAACTATCTCGCCGTACCGATCACTGCGGACAAGGAATATTGAACGAGGGGTTGATGATGAATAATCGCGATATTTACCAAAAAGATCCGGCCACCCGAAAGCTGGTCAACGAGGGTGTGGCAAGCGTCAACGACGAGAAGACCAGTCAGGCCCTGGCGGTACTCCGTTACGAGCTGGAGACCTTCGTCTGTGACGGCCAATACGAGAAAGGGATGTCACACATCCTTGAGACTTACCTCAAAAACATCGACCAGGCACAGCAACCCGCCGTCTGGGTCAGTGGTTTTTACGGATCAGGTAAATCGCACCTCGTCAAAATGCTCCGTGCGCTTTGGGTCGACACGGTCTTCGAGGATGGAGCCACGGCTCGCGGCATTGCCAACCTGCCTCAAGGCATCACTGATAATTTCAAGGAACTGAGTACCCAGGCCAAACGCCATGGAGGGCTGCACGCCGCCTCCGGCACACTGGGAGCGGGTGCGAGCGGCAGTGTCCGGCTGGCACTCCTGCGCATCCTCTTCAAATCCGCTGGATTGCCTGAGCAGTATCCGGTTGCCCGATTCGTCATGTGGCTCAAGCACGAAGGCATCTATGACCAGGTTCGCGCTCATGTTGAACAGAATGGCTTCGACTGGGACGAAGAGCTGGACAACTTCTATGTGGCCGAGGGCCTTCACGATGCCCTGGTTCAAGCCAAGCCCAAGCTCTTTTCATCACCCGCATCCTGCGTCGAGACCCTGAACAATCTCTACCCCTACGTTCAGGACGTCTCCAGCGATGACATGCTCAAGGCCATTCGGCAGGCTCTGACGAAGGATGGCAAATTTCCCCTGACGCTTGTCGTGCTCGATGAGGTGCAGCAGTACATCGGTGAAGACAGCCAGCGCTCCATCGACGTCCAGGAGGCGGTGGAAGCCTGCAGCAAGAACATAGGCGGCAAACTGCTCTTCATCGGCACCGGTCAGACCGCCGTGACCGGCACCAGCAACCTGAAGAAACTCGAAGGTCGTTTCACCATCCGCGTGGAACTCTCCGATGCCGACGTCGACGCGGTCATCCGTCAGGTCATTCTGGCCAAGAAACCGGAAGCCAAGACGCCCATTGAGCAGATCATGCAAACCAACCTGGGCGAGATCTCCCGGCATCTGGCGGGCACGACCATCGGTCACAGGCAGGACGACATTCCGCATTTCCCCCAGGACTATCCCATTCTGCCGGTGCGCCGTCGTTTCTGGGAAAACACCCTGCGGGTGATGGATCAGACCGGAACCGACAGTCAGCTCCGCAACCAGCTCAGCATGGTTCACAAGGTCATTCAGACCAACCTGAGTGAGCCCCTGGGCCATGTTGTACCGGCCGACTATCTCTACTTCGACTCTGCCGACAAATTGCTCCAGTCACGCATTCTGCCGCGCAAGGTCCATGAAAAGACCATGAGCTGGAACAAGGGATCGGAAGAAGAACAGCTCATGGCCCGCGCCTGCGGCCTGGTCTTCCTCATCAACAAGCTCGGTAGCCAGAACAACGAAATCGGCATCCGGGCCACCATTGATACCCTCGCCGATCTACTGGTCGAAAACCTTTCTCGCGGCAGCAGCAGTTTACGCAGCAAGTTGCCTGGATTGCTCGACAAGTGCGAACTGCTGATGAAGGTCGGTGATGAATATCGCATTCAAACCGAGGAAAGCGCGGCCTGGAGTGAT
>SABL01000249.1 GCA_009928985.1 Clostridia bacterium | reverse complement strand
GCTTCGCAAATGCGGCGAAAACTCAAGTCCGGGTCGCTGTAATGCTCAGCGATGTAGGTATAGGCCCGCTCAGTCAGTGGATTGACCGGACGGACTTGGCTCTGATTCCAGGTTTCATAGCGCTCCGATATCAACGTCCAGTCCTGGCCGAAACAGATCTGGTCCAGCCGGATGTCCAAGTCAAGCGTCTGGCGCATCGCTTCAGACAATGTCCTTTGTAACTGCTGCCAGTCTGTTGTGCTTTCCACTTTGACCAGGGCGAACAAGTTGGATGTCAAGTCAGCGGTGCAGACATAGGGACCACAACGCGAAAGCAGTTCTTCAAAAATATTCTGGGCAGCGAAACGCAGCAACTGGCGGTCCCATTCACCATGTCCTGACAACCTGCTCTGGCGGCTCTGGCGCAGCAGGCAAAAATGGTCAAAACCTGCCTGCAGCTTGTGAAATCCGAGCATTTCGTCGATCTCTTCCTGGACCAGCTGTCCCTGGATCAGCTGCTGCAGGAACTGGTCCCGCAGTACCGTCATGTTCTTCTGGAGCTGCAGCATTGCAAAGTCGTACTGCTCTTTGCTGCGCCGCTGCCGGTCCATTTCCTTGCGGATCCGCTCCACGGATTCGAGCAGACGATGCTCTTTGACTGGCTTGAGCAGGTAGTCGCGTACGCCCAGATTGATCGCCTGCCGGGCGAAATCGAATTCATCGTGTCCTGTGATGATGATGAATTCGAGGCCGGGTGCGATCACCTTGGCTTTTTCGATCAAGAGCAGCCCGGAAACAAGCGGCATCTGGATGTCAACCAGCATGAGGTCAGGTTTGACTTCCGATACCATCTCCAAGGCCTCCAGGCCATTGGCGGCCAAACCGCAGACAGTAAATCCCAGCTGGCTCCAGTCAATCAAGGTGGCCATGCCTTCCCGGATCACCCGCTCGTCATCCGCTATCAAGACTCTATAGGGCATCGGTGCTGTCTCCTTCAGAATGGAATCGCTGACTGGAGGTATCCTCCCTGGAAGCCAATACAGGCAAGTGAAGGGTGACCTCGGTCCCCTGGTTCGGTTCGCTCTGGATGGTGATGCCAAAAGAGCTGCCGTAGGTCAGGGTCAGTCGCTGCTGGACATTCATGAGGCCATGTCCTCGAGCTGGGTCCAGGTCACTTTTCTGGTTGATGGCCATCAGAAGATGGTCGAGTTTGTCTGGTGTCATGCCCCGGCCATTGTCACGGATGACCATCAGCAACGAGTCGCCTTCTTGCCAGGCACGGATGTCGATCCGGCCAGGGTTGCCACTCTCCTTGATCCCGTGGTACAGAGCATTTTCCACAATCGGCTGCAATATGGTCTGCATGACGGGCAAATAGCGCACAGCTGGATCCATATCCAGCGAATATTCAAGAATGTCGTGATAGCGCAATTTCTGGATTTTGAGATAGCTTTCAACATGTGAAAATTCTGTTTCCACCGTTCCGAGCTCATGGTTGGCTGAAAATCCGACCCGGAACAAATCTGACAAGGCATCCACCGCTTCGACAATATCGTCGGCACCATAGCGACGGGCCATCCAATGAATGGTTTCCAGGGTGTTGTAGAGAAAATGAGGCTTGATCGAGGCCAGAAGCGCTTTGACTTCTGCTTTGCGTTTGCTGGACTGTTCGATGTACACCTGGTCGATCAACCGCCGGAGTTCAGCGACCATCTGGTTGAAACTCTCAGCCAGGTCTTCGAATTCATCCTGGGTGTCCGGCTGATAGGAGACCAGAAGATTGCCATGCTCAGCCTGATACATCAGCCCACGCAGATCCTCGATCGGCTTGACAAACTGTTGCACGGTGAAGCGGGCATGAGCGACAAAGAACAGCATGAAAACCAGGCTGATCAGGATGCCCAGGGTGATGGTCAAATATTGCTGGGAGAAAAAGGGCCGCAATGGCATGAAGTTGACGATGGTCAGCGGAATATCTCTCATCTGGCGTTCTGTCTTGAGATAGTTGCGGTTGTCGATTCCTGCCAGCTCGTCATAGCGCAGGGGGGAGTTGACCAGCGTGCCACTTGGCGTCACCAGGTAGGTTTGACCACCTTGCTGGCCATAGGGCGCAGTCAGCAAGGACCCCAGG
>SABL01000248.1 GCA_009928985.1 Clostridia bacterium | reverse complement strand
CATGACGGATGAATGGGGCAACTTCGATACCCGAAAGCCGCCGGTCTCGCTCATCACGGGCCAGCCGATCAGCAATGATGGTTTCGATGTCCATGAAACACCGTCCAACTGGGGCAATATGGTCGGCTATGATGTCAGCCTCAATTACCATGAGGCCACGACCACGGGCAAAGTTCCAGTCCACACAACGCTCGAGATCAGCTTTGACCGCACGATCCAGCAAGTGCCCGGTTCCTATAAATCTTATGAGGAAAATGGCACAATCATCAACCAGGTCCAATACGATGAGTCGATCTGGATCGTCAATCCCAACGGAACCCGCACCGTCACATCGGATGAATTCCGCTACAACCGGGTCGTCTTCTCGACCCAGGATCTCGGCCGCGACACCGATTACCGCAAAGAAAACGATCTCGTGCGTAATTATCAGTGGGTGTTTGGTGAAAGCGGCAAGCAGCTGATCCCGCTGCTCGACAGTGAAGGCCGGGAAACCGGAGCTGCCCTGTTCAAAGAGCGCGTGACGGTCGAATGGGTCTGGCAGGACCATCCCAATCCGGTCACCATCACCAGCGCGGATCACACAACGGTCAATCAGCAGGGTGGCACCTTCCCTGTCACCGCCAGCGGGTTTGCGCCGTTCCGGTTTGCCCTCGCCGGGGCACCCTCCGGCATCCAGATCGGTTCCGCCAGCGGCCAGATCCAGTTCCCGGCCAACCTGGCCCCGGGTGACTACACCTTCACCATCCGGGCCGAAGAGGATCGCACCAAGGCAGTCAAGGCTCCTTTCATCAATGATCCCTACCAAGGCCACGCGCCCTCACCGCCTGACGAGCAAGTCTTCACCCTGACCGTCAGCAACGAGCCCGGTGCCACGAAACCGACCGAGACCAGTGCTGCCACATCAGCGGCCCGACCGACCACGCCAACTCCGACACCCGTTCCGACGCCTGAGCCGACGCCGACACCTGAACCTACACCGACGCCCGTGCCGCGCATCCCACCTGACATCGAAGACGCAGATCACGACTATGCCTTTGTCAAACTGATTGGTAGTGGCGACTACGAGGTGCAGATCGAGGCCGATGGCAGCAAGCCGATCACCTGGTCGCTGGAGCGGAAGAGCGAACGTTATCCTTATCCTGAAACTGCCTCGATCGATGAAGATACCGGCTTGCTCACGCTACGTGATGGCATGGATCCCGGGACATACTATTTCATCATCCGCGCCAGCAATGATGTCGGCTCGGACACCCGGGAATGCACCGTGAATTATCTCCAGCTAGTCCGGCCCACCCTGCCTCTGCCGACTCTACGTCCGATGGCAGCCCGGCCAGACGATCTGGACCAGGCCGAACCCGCCTCTGCGCTGACACCGCTGGCCGGGCAACCGGGGGGATCGAACTGGAGCCAGACCTTACCTTTTGTCGAATCACCGCCATTTGATTTCAACGCCGAATACCAGCCGGCAGAGATCACGCTGAATCTGCCGCCCAATGCGGCCACGATCCGTTACGATCACCCTGAGGACGTCTACACGCTCGACCGTGACACCGTCAATGGCGCCGCTTACGTCCACTGGCACGCCTGTCCGGGCGTCATGACGCCCCATGACGCCGGCATCGGCATCATGATCTTCGACGAAGCGCCTCAATGCGACAATTACCATTATTATGAAAAGAGCGCCATCCCACCCGGCCTGCAAGGCAAGCTCGAATCTGCCATCCGCGACCAGGCCAATCTGTTCAATCCGGACGATCTGTTCCTCGGCGCCCCCCTCGAACGGCAAGACTTGATCGACTCGATCGACGCCTACGTGATCAATCCCCTCGACAGCGTGACCTATCTCGATTATGGCTCGATCCTCGATGGCATGGCCAGCCAAGGCAAAGGCAATTTCGATGTCGACTTGGACGACAGCACCGGAACTTTTATCGCCGGCGATCTTTTCGTCGGCCTCAAAGGCACCCCTCAAGCGAGCCTGGCCTTCAACCAGCCTGGCGCGACGATCACCTTTGCTGGCATGGATGTCCAGGGTATCGATGCGGACGCGACTTTGTCGATTTTTGACTTCGGCTATGCCGCCGGAGCCTTGCACGAAAAAGAAATGCTTTCCGCAGC
>SABL01000247.1 GCA_009928985.1 Clostridia bacterium | reverse complement strand
CGGTAGCAGGCGGTGCAATAGCTGGGAATCAGGCCTTCGCTGATCATCCAGCCGATGATTTCCCCCGCGCTGCGTTCATCGCTGAGTGCAAACTGGATCGCTGCCGATTTTTTCTTGATCTTGTTGACTGCATAACCACCGACACCGACAGCCGATTCGGCACTCATCTGGGTAATGCCGCAGTCGATCAGGTCCTTGCGCATGTTGGCTGACTCGCGCGTGGAGATGATGATCCCTGTGTAGGGAACGGCAATACGGATGATTGCCACCAGTTTTTTGAACAGCTCATCATCAATGGCGTAGGGGTAGGCCTGGTTTTCGGTACCTTTGGCTGGTCGGATGCGCGGTGCGGAAATGGTGTGAAAACCGACTTTCCAGGTTTTTTCGAGGTGTTCATTGTGCAGCATCAGGGCCAGTGTTTCGAACAGCGGATCACCGAGGCCGAACAGCACGCCGCCGCCGACATCGTCAATACCGCCCTGCTGGGCGCGGTCAAACGCTGTCGTGTGCCAGGCATAGTCGCTCTTGGGGCCAGAGGGATGGTAGTAGGCATAGACTTCAGGATCGTACGATTCCTGGAACAGGATGTAGGTGCCGATATTGGCCGCCTTGAGCTTCTGGTAGTTCTCGACACTCGTTGCAGCAATGTTGACATTGATGCGGCGGATTTCGCCCTTGTCTGCTTTGGTGTCGTAGACTGTCTTGATGCAGTCGAGGATGTAGTTGATGTCGCACTTTTCATCGTCTTCGCCGGCTTCCAGGGCGATGCGCTTGTGGCCCAGCCGGATGATGGCCTCGGCCTCTGTGCGGACCTCCTCCTGGGATAGCTGACGGCGGTTGAATTCATTGCCGCACTGGTAACCGCAGTAGCGGCATTCGTTGACACAATGGTCACTGACATAGAGCGGGGCAAAAATGACGATGCGCTGGCCATAAATGGCTTCTTTGATTTTGCGGGCAACGTGGAACAGACGCTCCAGGTGCTCGGGACGGGTCATTTTCAGCAGCACGGCGACCTCGTGATGGGTCAGGCCGGCAAAAGAAGCTGCTTTCTCAAAAATTCGGTTGATTTCCTGTTCGCTGGCGTTTCCGGCCTCGGACAGAGTCTGGCGGATGTACTCTGGATCAATGAAGCTGACGGCTTGCTTTCTGGTTTCCTCGACTGGCATGGTACTCCTCTTTCAAATCAAACGGATTTACGGGAAATAGCGGCTTTGACCTGAACGCCGGGGATGGACCCCAATTTGCCCGTCAGGCTGTTGATCCGGTCAACCGGACCGACGAGGGTCAGGCTGATCACGGCCATCTGATGTTCGTCAAACGGGATTCCCATCCGACCACGGACGATATCATGGTAGGCGGAGACAACATCATTGAACAGATGCTGGCTAGACCCCGGATCTTCCAATATGGCACTGATCACGGCGATGCGATTCACGGTTCGACCTCCTGCGGCGGTGTTGCAGAATCAAAAAGACCCTTCCTGCTCCAGCGTAAAATTCAGACGCCAAAGCAAAAAGGGCCCCGTATGCCCTGTTTTCGATGTGCGTCCCCTTCTGCCTGAAGCACCAGAGCGGTCCTTGCAGCATCAGGTTTCGAGTTGTGAATCCATTCGCCGGGATGGCTGCGCGCCAATCCGGAAAATTCGATCGGATGTGTGAAATCCTGCTGTCATGATGGACCATAAACGTTTCCGAGTCAATAGCCGTGGCTACGAAAAGGACGTGCGCAGCGGCGAGACCGGACGCGGCCGGCAGGCCGGGGACGTGATCGTGAGCGGGCGGTGGTGTGCGGGGCGCGCGGTGCGTGCGAGGGCCAAGTCTGGCTACCGGTGCGGAAAATTCCGCAGATGGGGTCGGCCTACCTGGATGGAAGAAAAATTGACCACATCGAAACAGCTGTGGCTGTAAGCCCCGACGGAGCGATCAAGATTTTCCTCGCAGGTGCTCCGACGTAGCGGCGGCAATTTCCAATCCTATGTCGGAGCACCAAAGTGGAAGTTTTCCGGTCCGCCATGTAGACCTTGCGGCTCTAAGGCCTGCGGGATCATCAGAGATTTTCCCTGCAAGTGCGCCGACCCCTAATCTGGAAAATTCCAGATTAGGGGCCACCCCTCGCGCCAGACCTGGCTCC
>SABL01000246.1 GCA_009928985.1 Clostridia bacterium | reverse complement strand
GGTAAGGATTGGTGCCAAAGCTGATCAGACTGTCTTTAAGATGATCGATGGAGCTGGCCCGGACCGGTCTGTCGTTCAGTGTGACGCCCTGGCCCCGGATGGCTGTGAACAATTCATCGAGAAAAGGGTTGTAGACAAACCCCAGCAACACCTCGTCGCCATCGGCCAGGGCCAGGGAGATGGCTGAATGCTGGTTGTGGCGCATCAGGTTGGTCGTGCCATCGACCGGATCGAGAATCCAGACCGGCTGGTCACGGACCGGATCATCCAGATCCTCCTCTTCCGCCATGATGGCAAAACCAGGCGTCAGGTTTGCCAGCTGATCAACAATCTGTTTCTGGACAGCCAGATCGACTTCTGTGACGTAGTTTTTGTCACTCTTCTTCTCAATCTCGAAGCCGGCTTCTTCTGCAGCCAGGATCAGCTGGCCCGCCGAACGCAGGAAGTCCTGCACGGGCGCGACCAGCTCTTCCAGGATGCAATCGTGAAGGGGGCTCACTGTCGTTCTCCCACATAGGCCCGCATCCGGCTCTGGATGGCAGCCGCGGTCTCAGTTGCTGACTTGTTACCGGCAAAAAAGCCCTGGGTTTCTTCACTGATCAACTGGTAGGCCTTTTCGTCGTAGGCATAGAGCGTATCGGCCTGGGTCAGGATGGCTGTGACGGCATCGACGTCGGCCTGGGTCACTTTGGCGCCATACCACATCCCCATGTCAGACGACTTGGCTTCGCCTTCTGGGAAGGGCTGCTCCTGGCCATACTTGGCCGTGTCTGCGATGGCCTTGGCCCCTGCTTTTGCCAGGCTGCTTTTCCGGATCGGGAATCCCTCGTAATTGGCAATGACCTGGTCCTGCATGGCTTCACCCAGGTAGAACTTGAAGAAATCCCAGATGATGGCCTGGTTCTTGCTGGTGGCTGCCATGGCAAGGGCGGAGTAGGAATTGATCATCGGGCCACTGCGCTGCTGGGATGGCAGGCCTAGCATGACCGCCTCCCCTTTGAACGTCTGGTTATAGGAACTGTAATCTTCAAAACGGCTCATCCAGACCATCTGCAAGGCCGGACCGGCCATTTCTCCATCCACCGGCATCGGCTCGACCCAGCCGTCCTGGTACTGGTTGGGATCAATGCCATATTTCTTGGCAAATTCCAAAAGCTGGATGAAATCTGGCGAGTCGAAATTGGCCAGGCCTTTTTCGGTATCGATATAGGCATTGATATTGCCCATCAGGAGCATGTTGAGGATGCCATCTCCGGGCATCTGGTAGAAAAGGGTCGATGGATCTGGCTGCAATTCGACAAACGACTGGAATTCCTGGACCGTCCAGCCGGTCCGGTCGCCGACCAGGGATCGCGAACTCATGATGCCAGTCAGGCCGACGGCATTCGTCAGGGTGTACAGCTTGCCATTGATCGAAGATGCCTGGAAGACATTCTCCAGGAAGAGCGAGGAGTCAAATTCCTTGTCCTTGGCCATCTGTTCGCCTAGATCCACCAACAGGCCCTTGCTGGCATATTGCTGCCAGGGCAATTGGCCCGTCATCAGGATGTCGGGCATTTTACCGGCCAGGATATCGGCATTGATCTTGGTGATGGCATCTTCATAGGCCGTCGGCTTGCTGTAATCAATGTTCTCGTTGTAGTCGACAACGGTGAACCGCACATCTGGTCGCACTTTTCGGTATTCGATGATCGCCTTTCTCAGACCTTCGTTGATCCAGAAGGCCCCGATCGAGACATTGGTTTTCTCGACAGCGGACTGGTCAGCGGATTTGGTCAGCTTCAAAAGCTTGAAGACGGGATTCTGCGGCAATTCCCCGTTGTAAGGCATGCCACCATTGTCGGGGTAGATGGTTTCGCCAAAGTAAAAGCTGCCATCGGGTGCGGCCACCCAGAGGTAGGAGAGATTGTTGCGGTTGACATCGAGATCCAGCCAGCTCAAGAGTTTGACCACTTTGCCGGCCGCCTCATCATAGCGCGAGAGATACTGGTATCCATTCAGGTAATAGGATCCGTCACTGCCGTAAATCGGTGTGGTGTTGAAAAGCTGTGGCGGCAAAGTCAGGTCCGCAATCTTGGTCCCTGTTGCCAGGTCGACCTCTTGGCTCACCATGCTGCCTTCCTGAGTGTAGTAGCTG
>SABL01000245.1 GCA_009928985.1 Clostridia bacterium | reverse complement strand
AGTTGGAAGGGCTCAAGCAGTCAAAGGCCAGCCTGATGGCAAAGCTGGCAGAACAGGCAAATGCAGACTGGAGCCAGGAGTCATCACGGCTGCAAGCATTGGCCAGACAGCGCCAGGTGCTTACAGGAGGTATTGCAGACCGTGAGGCAGGATTGCCAGGGCTTGCCAAGGACATCGCGCGCCTTGAAGGTGCTAACGATGAGCTTAGGCAGAGCATTGCCTTGATTGAGCAAAACCGTCGTGAACTTGCCATGGCTAGCTTCCAGGAACCGTCAGACCCAATTAATTTCGAGTGCCCTACTTGCCACCAGCGGTTGCCGGATGACGAAATCGATATCAAGATCCGGCAGATGGGTGAAACCTATGAATTCAACCGGCAGCGCGAAATCAATCAGCTGATTGCCAAGCGTGATCTCCTTGCTGAAGAAGGCAAAGCGAACAAGGCCAAGATCGAGCGGACCAAAGAGATCATAGCCGATGCCATGACAAGCAATGACCTTGCTCGTGCTGACCTGGCAGAGATCGATGACGAGATTTCAAGAGTTCAGAACATGCTGGCTATGTCATCCCTGCATATGCCGACCGAGTTTTCCCATGCTCCTGAAGTCGAAGACCTGGCAAACCAGATTCTGTTGATCGAAGCACAACTGGCCAGACCGATCGAGGACGTAACGGCCCAGATCCGGGCAGAAAAGGCCGAGCTAAGGAAAGTCATCGACGGATACAAGACCATCTTGTATGCCCGTGAGACGGCGCAGAAGACCCGTGACCGCATTGCCGAACTGGAAGCCAGTCACACAGCCAAGGCCAACGAGAAGACGCTCATGGAGGGCGACATCTACCAGATCGAGCGGTTTGTAGTTGAGAGGACCAGAAAGCTTGAGGGACGCATCAACGATATGTTTAATGCCGTAGGCTTCAAGCTTTTCAAGGAGCAGATCAACGGCGGTATCGTGGAATGCTGCGAGGCGGTCATCGGCAAAACGACCTTCCAAAAAGCCAATACCGCTGGTCAGATCAACGCCGGTCTCGACATCATCAACGCCATTTCAAATCATCAAAATATTCACGTGCCAGTTTTCATCGATCGGCGCGAATCCGTGACTGAAGTCCGGTCGATCGACACACAGGCAATCTATCTGCAGGTCGCAAAGGGCCAGTCTATTACTATCTTAAAATAATCTTAAACTTAGGAGGAATATTTAAGTTATGAGCGAAAACAATCAGATTGCCAAGCCTGAATTCAAGACCAGCTTGATCAAGATTCAGGATCAATACCTTGGAATGATCGAAAGCCAGCTGGCCGGCCATCGGGTCCAGATGGACGCATATCAAAAGAACTGTGTTATCAATGCCATTTCTGCCATCAACACGATGATGGACAAGTCCGGCGTCAGTTTTGCCCACAAGGATGTTGACCAGTCCAGCATTACCCAGATTCTTCTGACGGTCGCAGCGCTGAAGCTGAACGCCTCAGCTACACCCAGGGAAGTCTATTTTCAGATGCGCAATGTTGGAAAAACGACTCGAAACCCTGAAACGCTGCAAAATTCAGACCAGAAGAAATGGATGAAGGTTGTCGAGATGGGCATCGAGGGCGATGGCAACGATGCGCTGCTGCGCCGGTTTGGTGCCGAAGTGAAGAAGGTCGGTCAATACTGGCTGATCCGTGAGAATGATGATTTCACGCCGCCCAAATATATTGGCATGAAGGTTGAGCCGCCTGTCTGGGTTCCAACTGGTTCCGGCAAGGTTATCAGGGTTGTCTATCCGATCCTGAAATCTGACGGAACAGAAGAGTATTACATGACCACCAGAGATGAAGTCAAAGCCAATCTGATGGCTCACATGTCCAACAATATGATGAATGAGACCTTTGGCCTTGCTTCCGACCGCTATAAAGCCAACCAGGCACAAAAAGACAAGATCGATGAAAAGAAAAAAGAGATCATCAACCGGGCCGATGCCATGACCATTGACGAAATCCTGGACGAGAAGGATTTCGAGCCGTGGATCAGTCCAGCCTGGCGTGAGCCTCACAGCCGTGACCTGATGATTGTTCGCAAGATGCGAAATAACATCGTCAAGAAGATTCCGAAGGATTTTGGCAGCGGGTTCCAGGCATCCGTCTATGATCAGC
>SABL01000244.1 GCA_009928985.1 Clostridia bacterium | reverse complement strand
GCTGAAGGTATCGACCGCCATTGTGCGTAAGCTTAACCCGCGCTGCGGCTTCGTGCTGCTTGATAAACTGGAACAAATGGATATCGACACGCTGAACGAATTCGGCGCATGGCTGAAGCAGGAAGGCCTGCAGGCGATCGCAACCCGGGTCAGCACCGGAGAGGAATGTAGCATTCTGATAGAAGACGGCTACGCAGTCGATCCGAATTATCACGAAGATCCAGTCAACACAATCGAGACCGCACCGGTCTGGAAAGCGGGGGAGTTCTAAATGCAAATCGTCAAAGGTAAAGTCGCAGTCGCACAGAAAACTGTCGTGTATGGCCCCGAGGGTATTGGCAAGTCAACGTTTGCCTCAAAGTTCCCGTCGCCGCTGTTCATCGACACTGAGGGCAGCACCGTCCATATGGACGTGACCAGGACTGTCCGGCCATCCAGCTGGACCATGCTCATGGAGCAGGTCAAAGAGATCCGCAACACTCACAAAATCTGCGGCACGCTCGTGATTGATACTGCTGACTGGGCCGAGATGCTTTGCATCGATCATATCTGCGCGAAGCAGAACATCAAAGGCATCGAGGACCTTGGCTATGGCAAGGGCTACACCTATCTCGAGGAAGAGTTTGGCAGGCTATTAAACCTGTTGCAGGAAGTCGTCAACGTCGGGATCAATGTTGTGCTCACCGCCCATGCTCAGATGCGCAAATTTGAGCAGCCGGACGAGCTGGGTGCCTATGACCGGTTTGAGCTCAAGCTGGAGAAAAAGACCTCTGCCCTGGTCAAGGAATGGGCTGACATGGTCCTGTTCGTCAACTATAAGACCATTGTCGTTAATGTGGATAACCAGGGCGCTGCCAAGGGCAAGAACAAGGCACACGGTGGGCACAGGGTCATGTACACGTCCCACCATCCGTGCTGGGACGCAAAGAACCGCCACGGTCTGCCCGAAGAGATGCCGTTCGACTTTGCTGGGATTGCTGGACTGTTCCTGGACGAGACCTCGCCAATCCCGCCGCCCAGCCAGCACGATCAGGACATCAAGGCTTTCATGGATAGCCAAAAGGTCGCACCAGCTCCGGATCAAACACCGGTGCCGCCCGCGCCAACAACCGCAGCAGCATCACCTTCATACGCGGTCAGCGATAAGGTGCCAAAGACCTTGCGGGATCTGATGGTTCCAAATCAGGTCACAGAGGCGGAGATCCAGGCGATCGTCGCCAAGAAGGGATATTACCCTGCCGACACTCCGATCGAGAACTATGATCCGAATTTTGTCTCCGGCGTACTGGTCGGGGCATGGGCCCAGGTGTACAGCGCAATCGAACAGGCAAGACTGCCTTTTGAAGTTTAATCCATAGGAGGATAGCAAAATGGTCGACAATTACAATCAGGAACGCGAATTTGGCTGGGATGATGTCATCCAGAAAGACTCTGATGAGTTTACCATACTGGAAGAAGGCGACTACAACTTCGTCGTCACCAACTTTGAGCGCGGGCGGCACGCTGGCAGCGACAACCTTCCGCCATGCAACAAGGCAACCGTCCACATCAAGGTCGATGGCCAGACCGGCAGCGTCACTCTGAAACATTCACTGTTCCTGCATTC
This sequence comes from Clostridia bacterium, assembly GCA_009928985.1. Taxonomy (GTDB): domain Bacteria; phylum Bacillota; class Clostridia; order Saccharofermentanales; family UBA5734; genus UBA5734. Next base: position 538 of record SABL01000244.1, on the reverse strand, counting down.
AAAGACCGAGGGACTGCTCAGTGCCTTCTTCGCCGCGATCGGACAAAAGAAAAAGGGCGAGACGCTCAAAATGAACTGGAATGCCGTCATCGGATCGACCGGACGCCTGAAGCTTGGTATCCGCAACTGGGTCAGCAAAAATGGCAACCCGATGCAATCCAATGAAGTGTCCAAGTTTTATCCCAAGGAAGATCAGCCGGCACCGACAGGCTTCACCGCCGGGAGGTTTTAATTTATGATGCTGCGCCCGTACCAGGAAGCGTCGAAAAACGCCATCATGGATGAGTGGGCCAAGGGCATCCGCCGGACATTGCTGGTCCTTCCGACCGGCACGGGGAAGACGATAGTCTTTTCAAAGGTGATCGAGGAACAGGTGAGGGCCGGCCAGCGCGTGCTGGTCCTCGCCCACCGGTCCGAACTGCTCGACCAGGCAGCGGACAAGCTCGCCAAGTCAACCGGGCTCCTGACAGCAACAGAGAAAGCAGAAGAGTCTTCGCTCGGCAGCTGGTTCCGGGTGGTCGTCGGGTCCGTCCAGACC
>SABL01000243.1 GCA_009928985.1 Clostridia bacterium | reverse complement strand
CCGAGATTGCTGCGGCCCATGTTCTGGTGGTCAATTTTCCGGATCATCGGGGGATGCCTCCTTGCGGTCAATCGCTGTCTTGACCTGCACCAATTGGCGAATCAGCCGCTGCTTGTCATGTGCGGCGAAGCCCTGGAACAGGTCATCCAGAAATTGTTCGTGCTGGGGGAAGATATCTGTAATGATCTCACGGCCTGCGTCGGTCAAGGTGACATAAAACACACGGCGGTCTGTCTCGCATTGCCGCCGCAAGACCAGTCCCTTTTTTTGCAATTTGTTGATCACATAGGTCACGGTGCCACTGGTCACGAGGATTTTTTCCGCCACCGCCTGGACCGCCTGGTCGCCCTTGTGATAGAGCAGCTCCAGAACACCGAACTCACTGGTCGTCAGGCCGAACTGCTGGACATTTTTCTCAATCCGGGCAAACAGAGTTGTATGTGTCCGGGCCAGGGCTATGACCAGTTTGAGACTGTCTTGACTCATGGGGCAACCTCCGTTCAATGAGTTTTGCGAGGTGATTATCTCGATATAAAGATATTACCTGAGATATATCTTGAAATCAAGATAAAATTCGAAACCAGTGTTACTGTTTGATTTTTCGGCTCGTCCTGAAGGAACTTTGCTGGGCGTGTGTTCAAATCCCTACGTAAACTGGCCTTATCAAAATGAGCAAAATCATGTATTTCGATAAGGCCAGTTTGCGTAGGGATCCAGCCTCATTTACAAATGGGTGGCGTGCCTGAAAAGCATAAAAAAGGAGCTGTCACAAAACTAACAAGTTTTGTGACAGCTCCACAAAAGTCACGGATGTGGATGAATCATCAAACGCTGGTAGCGGCTGGTGGGGGCGAAAAAACCAGACAATAGAGGTTGCGACCGAGGTCAAACTGGTCTTGAGGCGTGAATCCTTGTGATGTCATGAGGGCGGTGACTTCTTCCCGGCCGAGGCGTTCGCTGACGGGCGGCCCCATGGGGGTGACGGCGGCGTGAAATTCGATCACTGCCAGGCGGCCAGAGGGTTTCAACAGGCGGCGGATCTCCGCGATGAAGGGCGGTTTCTCTGGGATTTCATGGAGAACCGTGGCGACCAAGGCCAGGTCTGCAGCATGGTCAGGTGCTGGCAGCAGGTCATCGATGACCTGCCGCAGCTCAATGTGATGCAGTCCCTCGGCCTCGGCTTTTTCTGCGATCGCCTTGAGCATGCTCGGGTTGATATCGAGTGCGTAGACCACTTGCGGGCTGATCCGGGCGGCCGCCAGGGTGAAAAGGCCGCTGCCCGCACCGATATCGCACAACACTTCATTGGGACCGAAGTTCAACCGCTCCAGGGTTGCCGTCGGATTGAGCTCACGGACGCGCTCCGGTTGTTCCAGCCGTTCAGGTGTGTGTTGATGGACATGATGATGTCCGTGTAGTTGCCCATGATGATGATTCGATGCAGCCATGTCGTTCCCCTCGAGTTTGTGTGCTTTTTGCAGTCGTTGCGGCGTTCTGAAGATGAGTTCAGTATAGGCATTTTAGCAGGGGCTGGCTACATAGCCTAGTGAATCCAGGGCACACAAACCAGGCTGATCAACCGATGTTGTAGACGCGGATGAATTCTTCAATTCGAGTCTTGATCTGGTCACGCACCTCGCGCGTTTGCTGCAGGACTTCAGCATCACTGCCCCTGAAGCTGGACGGATCTTCGAAACTCCAATGCAGCGTGGCTTTTGCGGAAGGGAAGACCGGGCATCGCTGGCCATTGACCTGGTCACAGACGGTGATCACGAGATCATACTGGCGGCCCTGCTTGAAAAAATCGAATGCCGAATTGCATGGATTTCCTGAGATGTCAAAGCCGATTTCTTGCATCACTTGAACGACCTTCGGATTGAGCAAGCCAGGTTCAAGACCGGCACTTTCAGCGATAAATTTACCTTTCCCCAGATCGTTGAGGAATTCCTGGGCCATTTGGCTCCGGGCTGAGTTATGAACGCAGACAAAAAGGACCTTTAACATGAGACATTTCCTCCAGGAATCACTTGAAGAATTTTATAGAATATATGATCAGTACCATTATTTCAGCAAATGATTGGCTCCAGATTAGAAGGGGGTAATTTTTATGTTAAATGCCCTTGGTGGACTGCCTTGCTGGCAGA
>SABL01000242.1 GCA_009928985.1 Clostridia bacterium | reverse complement strand
CCCACGCCCTCGGCTACACCCGCGACTACGACTGGCTCAAACCACAGTCACAAGTCAGCTTTGCACCGAACCTGGACCATCAGGCGACCTACGCCAAGTTGCATCCTGTCTTCAAAAACCTCTCAACTTGGATCCAGCCCTTCTGGGAATCCTGATTGGGTTTTAGCTGGACACGCATCCCCCAAAAAAGAGGCGCTCCTCAAATCTATGAGAAAGCGCCTCTTTTCATCAGCTCCAGTCCATACCGGTCTGCTGATGTTTTTAGAGCCGGTCTAGCACGTCACTGCTTGTCGAAATACCAGTAGCCAGCCGGATAGCGCGGCAATTTGCGGAATCCGGGGTGGCGACCCGGCACATTGGCCTGGCGGCGGATCTCCAGAAATTCCTCGATTTTCTCACGCGGCATCATCCGCCCGGGAGCGAGTTGACGGACTGTCAGGCAGATCTTGGCATACTGTTCAACCGATTCCATCAGATAATAAGCCGCCATCAAATTGGCTCCAACGGTGAGCACGCCATGGAATTCGAGCATCATCGCATCATATTCATGAAGCAGTGGTGTGATGGAATCTGGAACTTGCGGGGTGGATGGGGTGGCATAGGGGGCGATCGGTACACAGCCCAGAGCATAGACGGCTTCGGTGGCGACATAATCATCGAGCGGCTCACCAGCACAGGCAAAGCCGGTGGCTGTTGGTGGATGGGCATGGACAACCGCCTGGATATCCGGGCGGATTTCATAGGCTCTCAGGTGCATCGGCAATTCCGAGGTCTTTTTCCAGGTTCCTTCCAGGACATTGCCTGTAAGGTCGACCTTGAGCATCATGTCCGGCGTCATCGATCCTTTGCTGACACCCGTTGGCGTGACCAGAAAATTGCCGTCCGGCGTCCGGCAGGAAATGTTGCCATCGTTGGATGCTACCATGCCGCGGGCAAAAAGCAGCCGGCCGATTTCGCAGATCTGCTCTTTCAGTTGCTTTTCCTGTTGCTGATTGGTTTTTTGGATGTCCATCATATTTCCCTTTCAATTTTAATGACGCTTTATAATGCAGCCCATTGTGCAAAGTCATCTTTCATGTGTTCATAAAAATTGCGGAAGACCTCATACCGGGCAGCGTAGGATCTGGCCTGCTCCGGATCGGGTTCATATGTCTTGGCAACCTGGATACTTTCTGCAACAGCAGAGGCCAGATCATCGATCAAGCCTGAGGCATGGGCCACCAGCAGGGCATTGCCGAATGCACCACTGGAACTTTGCTGCACGGTCTGGACAGGACGACCCAGGATCGAGGCTTTCATTTGCAGCCAGACCGGACTGCTGCTGCCGCCGCCAACCGCGTACAAGCTCTGGACCTGCTGGCCAGACTTCTCTGCTTCATCCACCACATGCTTGAGGGCAAAGGCTGAGCCCTCCAGAATTGCCCGCACCATCTGGCCCCGGCTGGTCGAATGGCTCAGGCCGATAAAAGCCCCGCGCACATTGGAGTCCCAGAGCGGAGCCCTTTCACCAGCCATGTAGGGCAGAAAGAGCACTTTACTGTCTCCGGCAGACTGGGCGAGGTCATCGAGATAACGATACGGATTTTTCCGGTAGGCGGCAAGATCATCGAATTCGCTGCAGCCGATCTGGTCGCGGTACCATTTCAGACAGGCTCCAGTGGAGCTGATCGGACCAATCAGCAAATCCTGTCCCGGCACGGCATGATGGATCGAAACCAAGTTCAGGCTATCTGGCCAGGTATCGCAGCCGAGCATGAAGCAGCTCGACGTTCCGGTCATTTCGGCAGCCTCACCTTTTTTGACCACACCGCATTCGAGAGCCGAGGCAGCGGCATCGACTGTACCTGCCAGAACAGGCACCCCTTCTGGCAAACCGGTAGCCAGGGCTGCCGCTGGAGAGACAACACCGATGTAGTCCGTGGATGGATGGATGTCCGGCAGTTGTGCCAAGTCGAGCTGCAGCTCTTTGGCCAAATCCACAGACCAGCTTCGCTCAGCAATGTCGTAAAGTCCGGTCAGGCTGGCGTGGACAAGGTCGCAGGTGGCCTTCCCGGTCAGCTGATAATTGATGTAGCCGTTGACCTGCAAGTATTTCCAGGCATTGGCATGGGTGTCTGGTTCATTCTGCATGACCCACATCAACTTGGGCAGCATGAAAT
>SABL01000241.1 GCA_009928985.1 Clostridia bacterium | reverse complement strand
CGCGAGGGGTGGCACCTGGAATGGCAATTGCCGCGTGAGTCGCCAGGCTTCGCGCGAGTGGTGGCACCTGGAATGGCAATTGCCAGATCGGTAATCGGTGCACCTTAGCGGAAACTGTAGGGCACCCCAGCAAAGCCCCTGATGGCAAGCTTTCCCAAGCACCCCGAACTTCTTCCATTTAAGTGCACCGACCTAGAAAAGGCAATTGCCGTATGTATGTCAGCTCACTTTTGAGGAAATTGCCGGGCACCCCGGCAAAGCCCCTGATAGCAGGCTTTCCCAAGCCACCCAAACTTTTTCCCTTTTAGTGCACCGATTCCCATCCCGGCAATTGCCACGTGAGTCGCCAGGCTTCGCGCGAGGGGTGGCACCTTCCCCGGCAATTGCCACGTGGGTCGCCAGGCTTCGCGCCATGGGCTCGAATCATCCCACTCAAATCCCGATAAACGAAGCCTCGTAGTACGTATTTTCGAACTCGTACCCCTTCTCACCCAGCAGTTTCAGGCAGGCGGCGACTGCATCCGGGTCGTAGTAGATACCGGCGTGCTGGCGGATTTCTGCCAGTGCGGCATCGAGGCCGAGGCTGGCGCGGTAGGGGCGGTGCGAGGCCATGGCTTCGACGACATCGGCGACGATGAGGATGCGGGATTCCAGCAGGATTTCGTCGCCTGTGAGTCCGCGCGGGTAGCCGCTGCCGTCGAGCCGCTCGTGGTGCTGGTAGATGATCTCGGCCACCGGCCAGGGCAGGCTGAGCTCGCGCAGGATGTTGTAGCCGCTTTCGGAATGGGTTTTGACGATTTCAAACTCGTAGCGGGACAATTTGGTCGGCTTGACGAGGATTTCGGAGGGCAGGGCAAGCTTGCCGATGTCATGCAGATAGCCGGTCACGCGGATGCCGGTCGCGGCAAAGGCAGGCAAACCGAGCTCGAGCGCAATTGCGGCTGAGAGGTTGCCAACCCGGATCTGGTGGCCGGAGGTGTATGGATCACGCGAGTCAACCAGTGAGGTCATGACCTTGATCGTGCTCTGCATCGATTTGTCGAGGTCGGCCGTGCGCCGGGAGATCATGGCTTCGAGATTGAGCTGGTATTCGAACTTCTCCTGCTCCAGTGCCTGTTTCTGCAGGGCCAGCTCACGAACCTTGGCGGCTTGTTTGACCGTCTTGACCAGCGCTTCTTTCTGGATCGGCTTGTAGAGGTAATCGAAGGCACCCCGCTGCAGGGCAACGACTGCTGTTTCGACGGTTGGCTCACCGGTCATCATCAGGATCGGCACATCGGGCAGCGAGACACGAATCTCCTCGAGGAACTCCACACCGGAGACTTGCGGCATGATGATGTCCGAGATCAGGATGTCGTAGGACTCCATCTGGACCAGGTCCATGGCCTGCATGGCAGTCTCAGCGGTATCAACGGCAAATCCTTCCCGCTCGAGGAAAATTTTCAAAGTTGTCCGGATGCTTTTTTCATCATCGACAATTAAAACGCGCATGTTCAATTTTACTCCTTGATGTCCCAGCCATTGTCCACTGGCAAGTGCAGATGGAACTGGGTGTATTGGCCTTCTTTGGTATCGTACTCCAACCGTCCGTGATGGTCACGGGCAATCCCGTAGCTGATCGGCAGGCCCAGGCCTGTGCCGACATCGCGTGGTTTGGTCGTGAAAAACGGATCAAACAACTTGTCCCGGTAGGACTGGGGGATCCCTTTGCCATGGTCTTCGACCGTGATCCGGATCCAGCGCCGCCCTGCATCCTCATACATCTCCGTCGACAGAATGATCACCTTGTCAGGGTGGCTGCCGGGATATTTCTCATTGAGGGTATCACGGGCATTGGTGAGGAGATTCATCAGGATCTGTTGGATCTGCTGGCTGCGGCATTTGATCAATGGCAATTCCGGGGCAGGCAGGATCTGGATCTCGATCTGGTCCTTTTTCAGGACGCCGCCGATCAGTGTCAGAGTCCGATGAATGATGTCTCGGATATCCGCTGGACTGTGTGTCTGTTTCTGCTGGCGCGAATAAAAGAGCAGATCACTGGTGATGCGGGAGATTCGTGTGCCTTCGGCCAGGATCTCCTGGGCATACCAGGTGATGCCGTCGTTGGGATTTTCGTCGATGATCAGCTGGGCATAATTGATGATGCCCATGATCGGGTTGTTGATCTCATG
>SABL01000075.1 GCA_009928985.1 Clostridia bacterium | reverse complement strand
CCGGCCATGTTCGCCACCACCTTGCTGGCTTGCGACATGGGCGGCTATCCGCTGGCGATGCAGCTGGCAGCCAATGATACCATCGGCAACTTTGCCGGCCTGATCCTGGGCACCATGATGGGCCCGACGATTGTCTTCACGATCCCGGTCGCGCTCTCGATCATCAAGAAAGAAGACCGTCCTTACCTGGGTGCCGGTATCCTGGCCGGTATGATCACGATCCCGATCGGCTGTATAGCCGGCGGCCTCCTGATGAACTTGACTCCCTACAAAATCGATTTTGGCACGATCATCGTCAACCTGATCCCAGTTATTATCATTGCCGCCCTGATCGTCCTCGGACTGTGGTTCATTCCGGCCAAAATGATCACTGGATTCAATAAATTTGGCACCGGTGTCACCGTCACCATCACTGTCTTCACCTCCCTGGCTGTCTTCCAGTATCTGACTGGCATCCGCTTCCCGCTCCTCGACCTGATGGTCGACCGTGAGAAAAACGGCGGCGTGATCCCGCTCGAAGCTGGTCTTCTCGTCTGCGGCCAGATCGCCATCGTCTTGATCGGCGCCTTCCCGATGGTCAAATGGATCACCAAGACCTTCGGCAAGCCCCTGCAGGCTGTCGGCAAAGCATTCGGCATGAACGACATAGGCTCCACCGGTCTGGTTGCCACCCTGGCCAACAACATCCCGATGTTCAATATCATGCACGACATGAACCCAAAGGGTAAACTCCTCAACGTCGCTTTCGCCGTATCCGCCGCTTTCGTCTTTGGTGACCATCTCGGATTTACCGCTGGTGTCAACAAGGACATGATCTTCCCGGTTATCGTTGGCAAGCTGGTTGCTGGTATCACCGCCCTGATCCTGGCCAATTTGCTCGCTCCGAAACTGCTGTCCAAGATCAAGACCAGCGATGAAAGCACCGAGCAGGCCTGACCATGAACATCAGCGAAGCGCTGGTGCGCGAAATCGTGGAGAAAGTCGTCCAGACCATGCTGGCAGAACCAGTCAGCCAGCCACCTGCGGATGATTTCATCAAATGCAAAGACCCTAGTGGCATCCTGATGGTCAAGACCGATACGGTCCGCTGTGAGCCGTTCGGCGGGGTGCCCGGTGTGGCCCTGAAAGACATTGTCACCCTGCAGGAAGCTCCACGCATGGGAGCCGGCATCATGGAGCTCGACCATGGCGCCCAGTTTGAATGGACGCTCAACTACGACGAGTACGACATCGTTCTCGATGGCACACTGGAGATCAAGATCGACGGCCGCTCCGTCAGCGGCCAGTGTGGTGACATCATCTACATCCCCAAGGGCAGCCACATCTTTTTTGCCACCCCCGACCACGCCCGCTACGCCTATTTCGTCTATCCGGCCGACTGGCAGTCACAGGGCTGAAACGAGTCGGACTCAAAGACAAGACGCTCAACCCATCCACGCAAAGCGGCTGCTGCCCACCCGGACAGCAGCCGCTTTTCATTATTTTTCACTTATTTTTGCGTTATTTTTCATTTAATTTGCGTTTACTTCAAATTAGGGTTTGTTATTTACTTAGTTTTTGATTTTTTTGCGTTATTTTTCATCTACTGAATTGATTTTTGATTTATTTTGCGTTATTCTTCATTTTAAGGTGGTGATTGTTCTTGCTTGAAGAAGATTTAATCGCACTTGTTACAAAGATCCAAAGTGAGCGTTGTGAAAAGCAAGCCGTCGAAGTCAAAAAGGCAGCCATAGGCACGCCAACACGACTGTACGATACCTTGTCCAGCTTTTCCAACCAGCAAGGCGGAGGCATCATCATTTTCGGATTGGATGAAGCGACCGGATTTCAAGTCACAGGTGTCTATGACCCTCAGGACTTGCAAAAAAAAGTCGTGGAACAGTCCATGCAGATGGAACCTGTTATTCGTCCTTTGTTTACGGTTGCACAAGTAGAAGGGAAAACGGTTGTCAGTGCTGAAATTTCTGAATGTGACTTGACTGATAAACCGTGTTTTTACCGAGGGACAGGACGCCTCCGAGGATCCTATATTCGTGTAGGTGAATCAGACCAGCCCATGACGGAATATGAAATTTACAGTTACGAAGCCTATCGACGCCGAATCCATGATGAATTGCGTACGATCAATCGTCTGAAACTGGATCATTTCTCTAAAGAGCGGGTCATGGAATATCTGATCAGCCTGAGGCAACAAAAGCCAAATCTGGCAAATCTCGATGATAATCGGGTTTTGGAAACTCAAGGGCTTGTCCAGAATGGGCAACCTACTTTAGCTGGAATTTTGCTACTGGGTGAATATCCTCAAGAATTTTTTCCACAATTGTCACTGACCGCACTGGTTATTCCAGGGCATGAAATGGGCGATATCGGTTCAGGCAATGAACGTTTTATCGACAACAAACGGATCGAAGGTACACTACCGCAAATGCTGGAACAGGCCATGGCTTTTGTCAATCGAAACATGGCTACCCGAACCATCATCGCAGAGGATGGTACCCGGCATGACCGTGGAGAGTATCCCCTCAAAGCAGTTCGCGAAATTCTGCTAAACGCCATGATCCACCGTGATTACAGCATCCATACTGAAAATTCACCGATTCGCCTCATTTTGTATGCCGATCGTCTGGAGCTCGAAAATCCTGGTGGTCTCTATGGCAGAATCACTCTGGATGACTTGGGAAAAGTTGCTGCTGATACACGCAATCCCTATTTGGCCGGGGCAATGGAAATCCTGCTTCACACCGAGAATCGATTTTCTGGTATCCCAACGATTCGAGTCGAACTGGAAAAAGCCGGATTACCACCGCCACTCTTTTCTGACAGACGCGGCATATTCAAAGTCACTTTCACGAAAGCTCCATCAGACAGGATCTTTCCTGATGTGAATCGGCCTTCTGTTTTGCCGCTGGAGAAGGAGATCTTGGCCTTTTGCGAAACACCCCGATCGAGAGAAGAATTGGCCCGGAAATTTGGATTTGAAAGCAAGGGTTATTTTGTCAAAACATACGTCCAGCCGCTGGTAGATGCTGGTCGACTCAAACCATCTATACCTGGCAAACCACGGAGCACCCACCAGAAATGGCTGAAAGCGTGAGGGGGATTTAAACCTCGTCCACCCCAAACACGATCCCTGCTTCAAGCCGGGCTTTTTCCACGACTTCCATGACCACGAGTGACTCGCTGAGCCAAGACTGGGCTTGCGCCCAGTCTCTTCGAGCCAGACAGCTGGCGAAAGCCTCGATCTCGTAAACCAGGCGGTTTTCCTGGGTTTGCAGGTTGACGGTTTCCTGGCGCGATCCTGTCCTGATCTCATAGGAGGGGCAGCTGTTGACGGGACCTGCGACGTCGAGATACCCCTTCTCTCCCTGGATGATCTGGAACGATGGGCTGGCTGAATCTTTGGCTGCGGAACAGGTGGCGATGAAATCATCATATTCCAGAACCACGGTGCCAGAGGTATCGATGCCGTTGAAAGCCTTGTTGGCATAGGCATGAACCGCTTGAGGCCGGCCGAACAGGCCGATGACAAAATGTAGGTTGTAAATGTTAAGGTCGTAGAGGCAGCCGCCGGAAAAGACCGGATTGAAAATATTGGTTACCTCCCCGGCCAGAAGCTGAGTGTAGCGGCTGGAATACTGTGAGTAGTTGCACTGGACCAGGCGAACCGGGCCGATGTCGGAGAGATCCTGCCGGACTTGGCGATAGTTGGGCAAGTGGCGGGTGGAAATGGCTTCGAACAGATACAGACCTTTTTCGCGTGCCAGTTTCACGAGAGCTTGTGCCTCGGCCAGCGTCGATGTCATTGGTTTTTCCAGTATGACGTGCTTATTCGCCTGCAGCGCCTGCACAGCCTGGGCGAAATGGAGGCTGTTGGGCAGGGCAATGTAGATCGTGTCGATGGCCGGATCACCCAGCAGCTCATCCATAGTTGTGCAGGTCCTGGCAATACCGAAGCGACTGGCCAGAGCGGCAGCTTTTTCACCGCTGCGCGAATAAACGGCGCCGACTTGCACGGATGGCACCTGCTGGCAAGCAGCAAGAAACGTCTCAACAATGGGTCCGGTTCCAATCGTACCGATCTGCATGTCACACCTGCTTTCTGACCAGTCTCACCGGGAGACCAGTCTGGTTTTTGCTTTCATGATAACACCAGATCTCGGATCAATAACCCTATTGACATGGTTTTCCATATTTGGCATTATTTTGCTTCACTCTTGAGCAGGTTTTGGTGTTATAATGGTGCCGTAACACGGGCGACACGGGAGGTATTGAATATGTACATTGATAAGCAAGTCCAGCGCGGCTACAACGAATACGTCAGTCTGGATCAAAACAACGGCGAAGGCAGCTGGATGGATGTCGGCCTTCTCGTCATGGAAGCCGGCGACTCCTTCACCTTTGACGAGGATAAAAAAGAATTTTCCTGGATCCTGATCGAAGGCAAAGCCACCGTCGAATACAACGGGCAGAAGGTTGACATGAACCGGCCCAATCCCTTCGACTACAATCCCTGGTGCATCCTGATGCCGGCTGGCAGCACCTGCACCCTGACCGCACAGGACCATTGCGAATTCTATGTCCAAAAATCCTACAACGACCGCACCTATGAGGCTCATCTCTATACCCCGGATGAAGTCGATACCTGGCGCCGCGGTGCTGGTGGCGAACTCGACGGTTGCATGAAACGCGACGTCCGCACCTGTTATGACTATGAAACAGCGCCTTATTCCAATATGGTCCTCGGCGAGGTCGTCAATCTGCCGGGCAAGTGGTCGAGCTATCCGCCACATGGCCACCCGCAGCCGGAAGTCTACTTCTACCACTTTGAGAAGCAGCAGGGCTTTGGCGCTGGCTGGGTCAATGGTGAAGTCCATGAACTCCACAACAATGGCTGCGCGATCATCACCGAGGGCACCCACTCCCAAGTCATGGCACCGGGCTATGCCTGCTGCTACATGTGGGGCATCCGCCACCTGCCGGACAATCCGTGGGAAAAGACTCGCGTCGATGATCCGGCCCATGAATGGCTCCTCAATCCCAAAGCCGACTATTGGAACGGCGACAAGAAGTAACCCGTACAGTCTGGCAAAAAGCAGCCTGACTTTCGATTTGCATCAAGAACAGGCCCCGGTTTCCCCCCGGGGCCTGATTCTATTTGTGCTTGGCCAATTTTCTCAGATCAGGTAGTTGCTGATGTGCTCCAGGGCCCCGTCTTTGAAATATACGCGCGGCACACGCTTGCCGATCAGGCACGTGACCTCGTAATTGATCGTATCCAGCCACTCGGCCATTTCATCGACCGGGATCACCACTTCCTGGCCATTGAATCTCTGGCGGCCAAAGAGAACGACTTCATCGCCGGTTTTCACGGCATCAGCATCTGGCAGGTCTGACAGATCGGACATGCAGGTGTCCATGCAGATCCTGCCGACGACCGGTGCACGCTGGCCATGGACCAGGACACTGGCCCTGCCGGTCAGGCGGCGGGAATATCCGTCTGCATAGCCAATCGGAATGGTGCCAATCGTACTTTCGCGCCCGGTGGTGAACAGGCGGCCATAGCTGATCGACGTGTCCGGTGGAACTTTCTTGACCAGGACGAGGTTGGATTTCAAGGTCATGGCCGGCGCCAGATCGGTGTAGGCAGCAGGGCAGCCAGGAGGCACCATGCCGTACAGGATCAGGCCAGGCCGGACCATGTCCAGATGCATGGCTGGAAAGCGCATGGTCGCAGCTGAATTGCAGACATGCTTGATCGGGATCGAAAGACCAATGCGGTCGAGTTCGCGGCTGATCCCCATGAATTGCTCGAATTGTTGCCAGGTGTAATGGTCATCCGGCTCATCGGCCGTGGCAAAATGGGTGAACAGGCCTTCGATCACGATGCGTGGCAGATGGGCGATCGCTGTGATGGCCTTGATCGCTTCATAGCCTGCCATGAAACCGACACGCCCCATCCCGGTGTCCACCTTGATGTGGATCCGGGCATCCTGGCCGAGATCGGCAGCAGCCCGGGAGAGAGCCTGGGCCAGGTCCAGGCTGTAGACGGTCTGGGTCAGGCGATGGACGATGATCTCTGGCGCCCGGCGCGGATCGGTATAGCCCAGGACCAGAATCGGGACATCGATCCCGCGGTCGCGCAACTGGATGCCCTCATCCAGCATGGACACGGCCAATCGGGTGGCACCATTTTTCAGCAGGACCGGGACCACCCGTTCGACACCGTGGCCATAACTGTCAGCCTTGACCACCGCACAGATTTCCGCACTGCGCCGCACATGGCGGCGAATGACCGAGACATTGTGGGCGATGGCATCGAGATCCACTTCTGCCCAGCTGCGATTCGGGAGATAATCAGGTGTCATGGCTTCCTCCTGGGTCATCAGGTTTCCCATCCGGCCACGGCAAACGCCCGGCCAAAGGCCCGGAGCACATCACCCGGCAGCAAAGAGCGGGAACCCGTTCCGCCGGAAGCCAGATCAGCGGCCAGATCAGCGGCCAGCCCGTGCAGGTAAGCACCGGCAGCTGCGGCTTCAAAAGCCCCGAGACCCTGGGCGCACAGCCCGGCGATGAGGCCACACAGGACATCCCCACTGCCACCCTTGGCCAGGCCCGCATTGCCTGTCGGATTGATCCAGATCCGGCCATCCGGATGGGTGATGACAGTCGAGGCCCCTTTCAAGAGCACGATGCTATCCAGGCGAGCAGCCAGCTGTGCGGCAGCAAGCTGGCGGTCGGACCAGTCCAGGTCAGGGGCCAGGCGGGCGAACTCGCCCGGATGCGGGGTCAATATGGCAGGTTCCAGGCCGCGCAGGCGGCGACTGAGCAGGGTTGTCTGGTAAAGCTCCAGGTCCCGGGCCAGCGAATTCAGACCATCGGCGTCGATGATCAGTTGCGGGCTTTTTTCCAAGACCATTGCCAGGGCTTGGTTCAACCAGCTGGCTTTACCCGCACCGGGACCGATAGCCACGACTTGTTTGCCCGCGACCAGATTGCTCAAAAGGTCCGGCAGCCGGTCCGGCTCGTTTTCCGGCAGGGCCGTCAGCAAAGCATCGGCTACTGCTGCCAATACCTGCGGAGCAACGGATTCGCCCGTACCCAGGTATACCAGACCCGCACCCGCCCGGCTGGCAGCCTCAGCCGCCAGCGCAGCAGCGCCAGGCAATCCAGCTGAACCACCGAGGACCAGGACGCGGCCGAAGGTGCCTTTGTGGCTGTTCGGGTGGCGTGAGATACGCAGCTGCCTGATCATGGCCGGATCGATTTGCACGGGTGGCTTGCGGTCTGCGAGCAGATTTTCAACCAAGAAATCGGGGATGCCGATGCGGTCGACGAGGATGTCCCCGGCGGCAAATCGGCCAGGGGTCGCACTGATTCCGGTTTTGGGACGGACCATGGTGACGGTTGCATCGGCCTGGACAGCACCCGGTGCGATCTGGGCCGTGTCAGCATCGACCCCGCTCGGCAAGTCGATCGCAACCACCCGTGTCCCGGCTTGGCGCCAATGGATCAGCTGCCGGGTCCAGGCCAGCACGCGATCCGGCAAGGGCCGGTCCGCACGGTAGCCGGTGCCGAAGATCCCGTCGATGACATATATGGGGCAGTGGTAAGAGATTGGGCTGGCGAGGACATTTAGCAAGGCTGAGTCCGGATTTTCAAATGGTAAATCCGTTCTAATCTCATGACCGAGCCTGAGCCAGGCCTCGCGGTTCATCCTGGCTTCCGCAGGCAGTTCGCTGTCCGGGAAAACATCGACCACTGTAACCGGAAAATTCTCGGCTGTCAGCAAACGGGCGGCGGCATAGGCGTCGCCACCGTTTTGGCCTTTGCCGGCCAGGACGAGAATGGATGTCCGGCTGCGCTCATCCAGCAGAACACGGTCGATGAAGAATCGGCAGACCGCTGTGGCCGCCTGTTCCATCAGCTGCAGCAAAGGCAGTCCGGTCTGTTCGGACCAGGCCTGGTCAATCATTTTCTGGTCATCACGTCGCAAAGTCAGCATCGGCGCTGCCTCCATCCCGGGAAGTCAAATGGCATCTGGTTTCATTATACGGTAAAACCAGCTTGCTGCGCCCCCAATGCTGATTATGGCAAGGTATTGCCAGCAGCCCGGTAGATTTCGTACCACTCTGTGCGGGTCAGGCGGATTTCGGTTGCCTTGACGCAGGCGAGCATGCGATCGACGTTCATGGTGCCGATGACCGGCTGCATGTGGGCCGGATGGCGCAGCAGCCAGGCGATGGCGATGGTTTCCGGCTGGACGGAATATCGCTCGGCGATGCGGTCGATCACCTGGTTCAGCTCGGGATACTGGTCACTGCCCAGGAAGACGCCTTCGAAATAGCCGTATTGGAACGGAGACCAGGGCTGGATGGTGATGTCTTCGAGACGGCAGAAATCGAGGACGCTGCCATCGCGGTCGATGGCCGTGTCATCGTGCATATTGACATGCACACCGTTGGAAATCATCGTCGCATTGGTGATGCTGAGCTGGAGCTGGTTGGCGACGACGGGCTGGTGGAGATACTTTTGCAGCAGCCGGATCTGCATTGGTTTCTGGTTTGACACACCAAAGTGGCGCACTTTACCACTTTGTTGCAGACGATCAAATGCCTCTGCAACTTCCTCCGGTTCAACGAGGGCATCGGGCCGGTGCAGCAGCAAGACATCGAGGTAATCTGTCTTCAGCCGCTTCAGGCTACCCTCCACAGAAGCCAGAATGTGCTCCCGGGAAAAATCGAACTCACCCTTGCGGATGCCGCATTTAGACTGCAGGATCATCGACTCGCGGATCGCGTTGTTCATGTCGATGGCGGCGGCAAACTGGCTTTCGCAAGCCCCGTCGCCGTAAATGTCGGCATGATCGAAAAAATTGGCTCCGGCTTCCAGCGCGGTCCGGATGAATGACTCAGCAGATTTTGTCCCCAGCCGGTTTATGCGCATGCAGCCGATGGCGAGTGCAGGTACAGTCAGGCCACTTTGGCCCAGTTGAATGGTTTTCATGGTGTAACCTCCAGTCAGGCGACTGCAAGTTTGATAATCACCTTGCGCACGGGCTCGCTCTGGCCGGTCTGGATCACAGGCCAGTGGGCGTCAGTTGGCAGTGCGATCCAGAAATGACCGGGCTTTATGGTCAGCAGTTGGCCTTGCCCCGTCAGGAATTGGCAGTCGCTCTCTATAGTATAGTCGACTTCCGGTGTCAGTTCAGCCAGCGGTGCATAGGCCACGGTCTCGACGCCAGCGATGATGATGTGGCAGTCGATGTAGGTGCGATGAACTTCGAATCGCGTGTCCGCCAAATTGACGGGATCGATCGAGGTGACGATGGCGAAGACCTGATCGCCATCGATTGGACATTTTCCATTCTCAACTGTGCTGAAATCCTGCTTTTTCAACCAGGCCAGTGCCTTGTCGAGTCCGGGAATGAGAGGTGTGTATTGCCGGGCTTGTTCCAAGCTATCTACGATCATGACTACTCCTTCGCGTGTGATCCAGTCAGTCGGCAAGCATGATCGCTTGGCCACCGATCACCACCGCTTTGAGTTCCAATTCAGGTGTGACAACGAGCAAGTCAGCCTTTTTGCCAATCTCCAGACTGCCGACCTGGTCGTCAATCCGGGCGACACGGGCCGGATTTGCAGTTGCTGCCCTGATGGCTTCCTCAGCAGGCACGCCGAACGAGACCGCGTTGCGCAGGCACTGCATCAGGTCGGTGACCGAGCCAGCGATGGTCCCATCGGCCAGCGTCGCTCGGTTGCCCTCAACACGGACGGTCTGGCCACCCAAGTCGTATGATCCGTCCGATAGGCCACAGGCCCGCATGGCATCACTAACCAGGACAACCTTGTCGCTGCCAAACCATTTGAACACCGAACGGACCACACTGGGATGCAAATGGACGCCATCGCAGATCATTTCCACTGTAGCCCCGGCATCACTGGCTGCTCCAACCACGCCCGGGTCACGATGGCTGAAAGGCGGCATGGCATTGAAGAGGTGGGTGACATGGCTGGCGCCGGTGGCAAAAGCAGCCAAGGCCTGCTGGTAATTCGCCGTGGTGTGGGCAAGCGAAACCGTTGTGTGCGGCGCCGCATACTGGGTTAGCTCAAGCGCTCCCGGACGTTCCGGTGCGACATCAACGATTCTGATTTGCTGGCCTGCCGCCAGCTCCAGGCGCTGGTACATTGCGACATCTGGATCGATGATGAATTCAGCCGCTTGAGCGCCCTTTTTCTCAACGGCAAAAAACGGCCCTTCCATGTGGATGCCACGCATCTGGGCACCCCCAGGCAGTCCAGCCAGGATGACTTCCTGGCCGATCTGGAAGATCCGGGCCAGCCGTTCTTCGTCCAGGGCCATCGAGGTGCCCAGGAACGAGGTCACACCCTGGCGGGCGAGATGGCTGGCCATGACAGCAAGGCCCTCGGCATCGGCGTCACAGAAGTCGTGGCCGGCACAGGCATGGATGTGGATGTCCACAAGGCCCGGAATGACCAGGCAGCCGGTTGCGTCGATGATATCTGTTGACAGATCAGGGCGATCGAACGGGGCCCCAGAAACCTGAGCTGTTCCCTCCCCTGCCTGGCGCATGTCCAACCCACTGATCCGGTCAGATTCGATCGCAACATCGAGCGAAGCAAAGACAAAATCCTGAGTCAGGACCTGTCCATTGATGATTTTCATATCGATTCCACCTGGCCCAGTTGGGCCAGGGCTGCTTCGTCAGCCACAACCGTGACGTCCGGATGCAGCTGCAAGATGGATCCAGGGACAGCGGGTGTCACGGGACCGGTCAATGCCAGCCTGAGGATTTCCGCTTTGTCAAAGCCACTGACGACCATAAGGATTTTCCTGGCCTGCATGATCGCCCGGATACCCATGGTGAAGGCAAATTTCGGCATTTCATCGGCATCGGTGAAGAAGCGGGCATTGGCTTCGACTGTCATGGCATTGAGCTGGACCTGATGGGTCATCTTACCAAATGCTTCATCGGGCTCGTTGAATCCGATATGGCCGTTGTGACCGATGCCCAGAAGCTGCAAATCGATGCCGCCGAGCTCGCTGATCAAATGGTCATAGCGGGCACATTCGGCTGCCGGATCCTCAGCCAGGCCATCCGGCAGATGGGTGTTTTCCGGATGGATGTTGACTTGGCCAAAAAGGTTGGTCTCCATGTAGAAGCGGTAGCTTTGCGGATGGTCAGGAGCCAAGCCACAATATTCGTCGAGATTGACCGTGCGGACCTTGGCAAAATCCAGGTCGCCCTTGCGATACCAGTCCGCCAGCTGGCGGTAGACGCCGAC
>SABL01000240.1 GCA_009928985.1 Clostridia bacterium | reverse complement strand
GAACGGCCTCTTCTTTGTCGATGGCAGCAGGAGCAGCAGGTTGCTCGACTCGCTCATGACCAGCGGGCCGACGGTTTTCAGTGTTGCCCTGCCACCACCCGTGCTGCCGGGCCGATACTCCAGGTCGGCCTGCAGGATTCCTGCCCCCTGCAGGGAATGGAAACGGCCATTCGCCTTGATGACATCGTCTGCCCCCTGCTCCACCGTGGCCTTTACTCCATCCAGGCGCAGCGGGTTGAGAGGCAACGTATTCAGCAGCACCAGTCCATCCGCGGTCCACGAGTTGGCCGGCTTGATCTGCACCTGCCAGCCGCCTGGTTTGAGCCTGACCTGTCCGGCGAGATTGGCCTGCACAGCAGCAACGCGCACACCCTCCTGTCGGGCGTTGTCCACCACCAGGTGCGACGAGGGCGCCAGCTGCAGGATCTGGCTGGCCGGAGCCCAGGTCCCGTCCACCTGCAGTTGGATGGTTTTGGCCGATAACCGCTGCCACTGAAGATCCGACAGGCTCAGCAGCAGGTGCAGCGCTTGTGCCTCCATCTGCTGCCAGTCAAGACGGCATCGGGCTGTGAGCCGGCCCCGGGAGGGCAGCGACCCGGCGCCGGTCCCTGCGACAAACGCCTTGAAAACATCGGCCTCTGCCGTGAGGGTACCGTTGAGCTGATCGTTCTTGAGTGTCACCCGGGCGGTCAGGGGCGCAGGTGTGTCCGGGGGGCTGTCCGCCAGACCCAGGGACAGGGTCTTGTCGGTGGCGGCAGCCGTCATGTGCACGGTCAGGGGCGGGTAGTGCCGGCCCTCTGCACCAGTCGGGACAACCAGCAGTCTGTGAATCTGCAGCTGCTCCAGGTGCAGGCGTGCTTCGGCGACGCATTTGAGTGCGCCGGCAATATCGGACGGCACGTTTTGTGTCTTCGTTGCCGATGCGGAGGGAAGGGTCATCTCTGCTGTGCCCATGCTCAGGGAGACAACAGATCCTCTGAGCAGATCAGGGAACCGGTACCGGCACAGGACATCGCTCAGGTCGATGCGGACCGGACCTGCATCCAGGGCAAGGGTTGCCGTGAATTGACTGATACGCAGCGAATCGGTGGTCAGCGTGACCTGGCCCAGGCGGACATCATGCAGACCCACGCGAGCCAGCAGCACTGGCAGGGCCCGATGGCCCCAGTGATGCCAGGCGCCAACAAGCACCATGACGACGAAGAGCGGCAGCAGGAGGACGCGGGCAAGGCGCATGGCCGGTCAGGCGCAAAGCCTGGGCAGAGGAGGACAACAACGGACCGCCCCGGGCAGTTCGTGAACAGCAAAGGTGATGGTCTGCAGAGACGGCTCCATTGCCTTCTCCTGTGGTCGAAAGAGGGACTGCAAAAGATCCGGCCCGGGGCAGGCAGCACCTCCGGCTCGAGGCCGAGCTGTTGCCGGCCGCAGTACCCAGGCGAAAACGGCCGCCGACCTGTGACGGCCCCGGTCGGCCTCAGGTCCTTGTTTGGTAGCGATAGCCGGGTGGTTTGTCAACTGCAACAGGGGGGATTGGTGCGGGACCGAGGGGGAATGCTTTGTCTTCCGGGGTGGTCCGCTTTTCCTGTATCTTTTCCAGACCGCCAATCTGTTCAACCTCTTAGTTGACCATATTTTCTTCGCCACCACCACGGCTTCGTTTGCTATTGATTCTAAGGACGACGCCGACGAAAACAGCGTCGGTCTTCGCCAGTACGGCCATGCCAAGCCCGGGCCTGCGCAAGGTCTCTGCTGGCCACCCGGATGGCAACGGTGGCCGGGATAAAAAGGAGTGCTCGCCCAACCCGGCCGCTCCACCGAGAGGGATGGATGGCAAGGCCGCGCTCCTGCGGCTGTCGAGAAAAGGCTCGGTTTGTCGGTGCATGGTCCGATCTGCTTTCTTTCCCCAGTCTTTGTTGCCTTTGTCTGGTCGAGGCGGCGACTTCCTGGTATACAAGCCTCCCCCTGGTTGTGGCAGGCCAGGTCGTGCGCGGTCGGACAGCTGTTCCGCTGCCGCCGCGGATGCCGTGCCCAGCGGCTGTGTCCCAGTGTCTCCGACGAGTACCACCATGAAAAAAAAGAATGTCTTCAAACTTGTTGGTCACCGCGACAATTTTCCCTTTTTCAAGGAAATCCTGGAAATGGGATACCATGTGTTCAGCATGGAAAACGCGAAACTGCCC
>SABL01000239.1 GCA_009928985.1 Clostridia bacterium | reverse complement strand
TTGAGTTCAGGCCAGCGAGCGAGTGCACCTTTCAGGCCAAGATCAGCCAAAGCCAGCCCATAGTGGAAGGTGGTCTGTGTCAATGCAGCGGTTGCGGTCACAGGGACTGATCCTGGCATATTGCCGACGCAATAATGGACAATCCCATCTACCACAAAGGTGGGATCCTGATGGTAGGTCAGATGGGATAGCTCAAAGCACCCCCCCTGGTCAATTGCAACATCGACTAGGACAGTACCGGGAGTCATTCGCTTGAGATGGTCCCTGGTAACAAGCTTGGGTGCGGAATCGCCTGGGATCAGGACAGCTCCAATGACCAAGTCTGCTGAGATGAGTTCTCGCTCGATGTTGTCGGTCGAAGCATACAGTGTCTGGATACGGTTAGCGTATAGATCATCCAAAGCTGTGAGTTTTTTCAAGTCCAAATCCAGGATGCTGACCGTTGAGCCAAGACCAACCGCCATTTTCAAAGCATTGGCACCTACTGTGCCGGCGCCGAGGATGACGACCTTGGCCTTGGTAGTTCCGGGTACTCCTCCGAGCAGGACACCACGACCGCCCATTGGCTTTTCCAAGTGCTTAGCCCCTTCCTGAACCGCAAGTCGACCCGCAATTTCACTCATTGGCTTGAGGCAGGGCAACAGGCCATCTTTTTCGATGGTTTCGTAAGCGATTGCTGTCGTTCCCGATGCCAGCAAAGCTTGGGTTAAGTCCGGATTGGCTGCCAGATGCAAATAAGTAAACAAGATCTGGTTAGGCCGGAGAAGTTGGTACTCCTCTGGCAGGGGTTCCTTGACCTTGATGACAAGATCGGAACACTGCCAGACCTCGCTAGCTGAAACCAGGGCTGCTCCATTGACGTAATAATCCTGGTCGCTAAAACCGGAACCGACCCCGGCAAGGGTTTCAATGAGTACCGTGTGCCCATGAGAGACATATTCACGAACCTGTCCAGGGGTAAGACCCACACGATACTCGTCTGGTTTGATTTCTTTCGGGCATCCTACAACCATCTGTTTCCTCCTGCCCCACTCTCCTGGGCTTGTATGAGTTCATGCATGCTGACCTGACGTTTCTGATCATGAGCAAGCAGCGCTGCGGTATGCAGCACATGTGATAGATGCGTTTCTTCAGGGGTCGCACAGCCAAAATCAACGGAATGGCCTGTCCATTCCAGGACAAATGCCGCCAGCATCTGGAGCATGGCGTCTGCAAAACCAAATTCGAAGATTGATCCTGCATGAGTGGCAATTTGTGGCCGCGAGCCGATATTGAGCCTGGCCCATGCCTGTTCACGACCAACAGACATCGTATAATACAAAGCATTGGGATCCTCGGTCGAAAACTTCACAGAACTATCCAAGCCATGCACTTCGATGGACCAGGCATTCGTTGATCCGGGAGCCAGCCTTTTGGTTTCCAGCAGAACGGGAAATGGTTTGTCCTGATTCGAATGATGAGCTGACCCTAGAAGCACTGCATTATCCCATGTTTCACAGACTGCGGCTCCGCCTGAGCCATCTGGTCTTTGATCGATGAAACGTGACAGGACAGCCTGGACTGCATCGATCTGTATTCCCAAACGAAAAATCAGGTGTTCTGTATGCAGGCCCAAATCTCCCAGACAGCCGTAAGCACCATTAGTCATCACTTTGCGTTTCCAGTTAACTGGCTTCTCCAGATCCAGATCGCTGGAATGGAGAAAAGCTGCACGCACGTCGATCAGTTTGCCACACCGGCCCTCCTGGACCCAGCGATAAAGGGCCTGAGCTGCTGGATAAAATGGAAATTCACTCGAGCAACGCACGAACACTTTCGGATGTCTTGTTATTTCAGCCAAAATGTTTTTATTTTGATCCAAATCCAGTCCAAACGGTTTTTCGCCCAGCAACGCTTTCCCTGACAAAATGACATCCGTGTAAAGAGTCTCATGAAGATGATGTGGGACGGCACAATAGACAACATCAACGACGTCTCCTGCAAGCAATTCCCGGTAATCAGGAGTCGACAAGAGCAGCGAAGGAATGCAAAAAGATCGCCTATCCGAAGCCGGACGGCGTTTTCAGCTTCGACCGCTTGTCATCGGTGTTTTTGGGCAACGTGCACCACGAGGAAGATCAGCCTGCGCATCTGAAGCTGCGCGACTGGAATATCGAAAACAAAGTGAATATCGCGCATTACGAC
>SABL01000074.1 GCA_009928985.1 Clostridia bacterium | reverse complement strand
GTGCAGCCGACCGGTGAGACACCGATGGTGGTATCGAGGATATTCATTTCGACCATGACCTCGGCGATCAGGCGGTGGATGATGCCATGGGTGCAGCCGGGGCAGTAGTGGAATGGCTTGTCGGTCAAGCCGGTGGTGCGGGTAAAGACTGGTTTCATGTCGCGCTCCTCCCTGCCAGCTGGCGCACCAGCTCGAGGATTTCCTGCTGTGTGGGCAGATTGCCGCCGGTACGGCCATGGAAATGGACCGGTTTGACGCCATTGACGGCGAGAAGGACGTCTTCGACCATCTGGCCGCAGTTCAATTCAATGTCCAGAAAAGCCTTGACCGATGGCTGGGCTGCAATGTCGGCATAGGTCTGACTCGGGAACGGCCATAAAGTAATCGGGCGAACCAGGCCGACTTTGATGCCTTCCCTGGCTGCCTGGTGCATGACATTGCGACAAATCCGGCTGGTCAGGCCAAAAGCGGTCAGGATGACCTCGGCGCCGTCACAGTCGACTGTTTCGACGCGGGTTTCACGGCGTGTGACATCGGCATACTTGGCCTGGAGCTTGGTGTTAAAGGTCTCCATGACATCGGCCTCGATGTAGATGGACTGGATGGTGTTGTGATCGGCACGACCCTTTCGTCCTGTCAGGGCCCAGGGTTTTTCAACCTGCTCGATCGGTTCGGTTTCCCGGAAAGCCACTGGTTCCATCATCTGGCCCAGGGCACCGTCGCCCAGGATCAGGGCCAGCATGCGGTAGCGGTCCGCCAGATTGAAGGCCTCGACGGTCAGCTCATAAAGTTCCTGGATGCTGGCTGGAGCAAGGACAATGTTGCGATAATCACCATGGCCGCCGCCCTTGGTGGCTTGGAAATAGTCTCCCTGGGCCGGCAAAATCCCACCCAGGCCAGGACCGGATCGGACCACATTGACCACGACGGCTGGCAACTCAGCACCGGCAATGTAGGAAAACCCTTCCTGTTTGAGGCTGATGCCCGGGCTGGAGCTGGTCGTCATGACCCGGGCGCCAGCTGCTGCTGCGCCGTAGACCATATTGATCGCAGCAATTTCGCTTTCGGCCTGCAGCATGATGCCACCAACCTCCGGCATGCGCTTGGCCATGTAGTGCATGACCTCAGTCTGGGGGGTGATCGGATAACCAAAATAATGGCGGCAGCCCGCGCGGACAGCCGCTTCAGCAATGACTTCGTTCCCTTTCATCAGGACACGGCTTGACATGGCATTCCTCCTAGCGATAAACGGTGATGACGACGTCCGGGCAGATGGTCGCACACAGCGTGCAGCCTGTGCACCGGTCCATGTCGACGATACCGGCCGGATGGAAACCTTTGCTGTTCAGCTTGTCCTTCTGCAGGGCGATGATCTTCTGGGGGCAGACAGACACACAAAGGCCGCAGCCCTTGCATCGTTCTTCTGTGAATTCGGTTCTGGGCATACGGTCTCCTTGTTAGTGGTTTGTGGTTATATGGGAGCGGGTGTTGTGAGCAGGTACTGAATACAGGTCATGGGCGTTGCTTTTGCGACCAGGACGAAGGTCGGTCAGACTCGAGCTGGGTTTGGACGTGCCTGCAATGGTACGGTTGTGTGACAGGGCAGGTTCAGTAATGGATCCATACAACGGGCCGGCGACACTGTTGCTCATGATTATAGACTGAGTCCAAAGAAGCCGCAAGCTTTACGCGATGTTCAAAGCGCAAGCCAGCCGGGCAGCCGGCAGGCTGACGGTTGGGTGCGCGCGCGTGAGCAGCGGCGGGACCGGGCACGGCCGGCAGGCCGGGGACGGGATCGCGAGCGGGTGCGGGAGGCGCGAGAAGCGGCGGGACCGGGCACGGCCGACAGGCCGGGGACGGGATCGCGAGCGGGGGCGGGAGGCGCGAGAAGCGGTACCATGCTCGGCAATCGCCAGAGGAGTGGCCAGGCTTGGCTGCAAGGGTGGCACTTGAAGCGGAATTTTCCAAAAATGGGGTCGGCGCACTTATGCGGCAACAAATTTGCCGCCTGGTAAAGCCTACAGCCGCAGCGGTTTTGCGCCAGTCTCGTCTTTTGCCGTTTAGGTGCTCCGACATAGAAATGGAAGTTGCCGATTCTAAGTCAGAGCACCTGAAGGGAAATTGTCAGCCTCACCTGCAAAGTGCCTATTTGCAGGCACTTCAAGGCGGGAAATTTTGCTTCCACAAAAGTGCACCGACCCCTTTCGCGGCATTTTCCGGATGTGTAGCCAGGCTTAGTGCGAGCACCGACCCCTTTCGCGGCATTTTCCGGATGTGTAGCCAAGTTTGGCGCGCCGGTATCAGCAGTCTGTAGGATAATGGATCGAGCGGACAAGGTTCAGCACCGGCAAAGCAGCCAACGTACTGTCGTCTTCGCTTTCACCAACTTGCATGGCCGCTTCGGTCCCATCGGCTTCCTCAGCCACTGCCATCGTCGCGGCAAAGACAATCGGCAGGCCAGCCAGTCGGGCACCCTCCGCAACGGTGGCAAAGCTTTCCTCGATCAGGTGCCAGTTGGCTTCTTCCAGCAAATTGGCATTGTCGACCATGCCCTGAAGGCGCAGGCCGGTCGCGGACTCGATGTCTGCAGCAGCCCGGGCAATGCCTTCCGGTGTTCCGGTCATCGGACGGTAGGGATTCACCACCAGATTGATCGCGAAGTCTTCGCCTGCCAAACGGTTGCGCAGAGAACCGACAACGCGGGCTCCGAGGTCTTCGCCGCCAATATCGAGGACGGCCAGGACGTCGGGATTGTCAAACACGGAAAAAACCTGGGCTGGCAGGGATGGAACATCGACATTGGTATTGGCATACATCGAGGCCACGAGCTCGATCTGGTTGTCTGCCAGCAGAGCTTTGGCATCGGCTGAGCGGTAATAGGGGTTGATCATATCGAGGTCGCACAGGATCACGCGCTGACCTGCCTGCCGGACATTTCTGGCCAGCCAGAGAGCGAAATTGACACTGATTTCGGATTTGCCGCTGCCATAAGCACCGACGAAAACGGTGATCCGGGCTGGAGTTCCGGTCATGTCGAGGCCGGGATGCTGACTGGGAGAATAAAATTGTGGCATGATGAACCTTTCTATGTCGCTGGAATGATCGTATAGTGTGGTGGCAAAAGTTGCATGCTTTGCTTTGAAACCGAAGCTGATGTGGCTTCATTGTGCTGATTTCCCATGGCTCTGGCAAGCGCGAATGATACGCAACTGGGCAGGAAATGAAGCTTATTATAAAAGGGATCGAATTGCAGCCAGGCGCCTGCTTGGTTACAATAATCCAGGCTGGAACTGGACCAGAGCGCGGTCTCGGGCCTGTGAGTGACACGTTGAGAGGTTTGTTATGAAATACATCATTTTCCTGGGTGACGGCATGGCCGATCTGCCCGTTGAAACGCTGGGGCACCGTACACCTTTGCAAGTAGCCCAAAAGCCGAATATGGACCGGATGGCAAGCCTGGGCACGGCTGGTCTGGTCAAAACCGTGCCCGACACACTCTCTCCCGGCAGTGACACAGCCAACATGTCGGTCATGGGGTATGACCCTGAGCTCTATTATACCGGCCGCTCGCCTTTGGAGGCGATCAGCATGTCGATCGAGATGGAACCCGGTGACGTCGCTTTCCGGACCAATCTGGTCACGCTTTCGGACGAGGAAAACTACCGTCAGCGGACCATGATCGATTACTCTTCGGATGAAATCGGCAGCGATGAGGCCGCCCGCCTGATCGAGGTCGTCAACGAGCATTTTGCGTCGGAAGAACTCCAGTTCTATCCTGGCAAAAGTTACCGCCACTGCCTGGTCTGGAAAAATGGACCAACCAGCATGAAACTTGTACCACCGCACGATATCCTGACCCAAAAAGTTACATCCTTTTTACCAACGGGTGAAGGAGCGGACAAACTTCTGGACATGATGGAGCAGAGCGCACAGTTCTTGACCGGTCATCCGGTCAACAAGGCCCGGGTCAAACGCGACCTGCGCCCTGCGAACTCGATCTGGATCTGGGGCCAGGGCACTCGTCCGGAATTGCCTGTTCTGTCAGAGCAGTACGGCATCAAAGGCTCGGTCATTTCAGCCGTCGACCTGATCAATGGCCTGGGCATCTGTGCCGGCCTCAGGGTTGTCGAGGTACCGGGCGTCACCGGCAATATTCACACCAATTTCCGCGGCAAAGCGGAACATGCGATCCTGGAATTTGAGCGCGGCCAGGACTATGTCTACCTGCATGTCGAGGCCCCGGATGAGTGTGGCCATCGGGCCGAAACCGAAAACAAAGTCAAATCGATCGAGCTGATCGACCGCGAAATCATTGGTCCCGTCTGGGAATACCTTGAAAAACATTACCAAAAGACGGGGGAAGATTACCGGATCATGGTTTTGCCTGACCACCCGACCCCGCTGTCCTTGCGCACCCATACCAATGCACCGGTCCCCTTTGCCGCCTACAGCAGTGACGGCGCCTTCAAGCGTGGCACACCTGCCTATGACGAGGTTACCTGCCAGGATTCAGAGGTTTTGGTCATGGAAGGACATACCTTGTTTGGCCGTTTCATCGCCGGCACCATCGACTGATCCGGCTCGGCCGCATGGCTGAGCCACCCTATTAGACTTATTTCAGCTCCGCGAGGGTGACACCGCTGTCACCCTCGCCAAAAGTGCCAAGTCGGAAGGTTTTCACTCGTGGATCACGTTTGAGGTATTGGCCGACAGCGGCACGCAGGGCGCCGGTGCCTTTGCCGTGGACAATGCGGACAGAGGCGATTCCGGCCAGGACGGCGTCATCGAGGTACTTGTCGAGTGTCTGCAGCGCTTCCTCGACCGTCTGGCCGAGCAGTTGGATTTCTGTGGACATCGTCATCGTGCGGTTCAGGGTCAGCTGGCCTTGCGACGTACCAGAGCGGCCTTTGCCGCTGCGACCGCGTCCCGAATCTGAACCAGTTTCCATTTCAGTCGGTGCCGCTCCCGGCAGCCGCAGCCCTTCGGCTGGGACACTGACTTTCATCGCGCCATTTTGCAGGGTGCATTGGCCGCGATTGTCGGGTCCTGCGACCAGCTTTCCGGTCATTTCCAAGGCAGGCGCATGATAGGTCTGGCCGACCACGAGCTGATCCGGCCTCTTCCCTGCCCCAGCGGACAATGTCGCCCGGCCGATTTCGCCTTCGATCCGGCTGCGCCCGCTGCGCGCTTTCTGGCGTCCGGCGCTGACCGCATGATGGCGGGCAAAGACGTCCTGCTCATTCATGGCTTTTCTGGTCTGTTCCAGAAGCTCTTCGACCTCCAGCTGAGCCATTTCATAGAGCTCGCGGGCTTCCTCGCGGGCCTGCTGGACGATCGCCTTTGATTTTTCCTGCCAGGTGAGTCGTTCGCGTTCAAGCCGCTTCTGCTCCAGCTGAGCCTGTTCGCGCAACCGGGTTACTTCTTCTCGCATGCGGTCAGCTTCGACCCGGCTCTTTTCAATCGCACTGACCAGTTCTTCAAAGCGCAGCCCCTCGTCTGAGAGGAGCGATTTGGCCTGGCCGATGATTTCATCAGAAAGTCCAAGGCGGTTGGAAATAGCGAAGGCATTGCTGACACCAGGTACGCCGATCAGCAGGCGATAGGTCGGACGCAGGGTTTCGCTGTCAAATTCGCAGCAGGCGTTTTCCACGCCCGGCGTGTTCAGAGCGTAGCCTTTGAGTTCCTTGTAATGGGTCGTAGCCACTGTGCGGCAGCCATGGGCCCGCAGGTAGTCGAGGATTGCGATCGCCAGGGCGGCACCTTCCGATGGATCCGTGCCGGAGCCGAGTTCGTCGACCAGGACCAGCGTCCTGGGCTGGGCTTTTTCGGTGATCTGGATGATGTTGCGCATGTGGGAGGAAAATGTCGAGAGGTCCTGCTCAATGCTCTGCTCATCGCCGATGTCGGCAAGAACCAGATCAAAGACTGAGACTTGGGAGCCATCGCGGGCCGGGATCTGCAGGCCAGCCATCGCCATCAGGCAAAACAGGCCGCAGGTTTTGAGCGCGACTGTCTTACCGCCGGTGTTCGGCCCGGTGATGATCAGCGAATTGAACGCGAGGCCCAGCTCGAAATGAATCGGCACAACCCGGTCTCTGGGGATCAGGGGGTGTCGGGCGGCCTGGAGGAAGATGCGGCCTTCGTCATTGACCTGGGGCATCATCGCCTGCTGCTTTAAAGCCAGGCGGCCTTTGGCCATCAGGAAATCGAGCTCTGCCAGGATATTGGCATTGGCGACCAGAAGGTCAGCCGAATCAGCCACAATACCAGACAGTTCGATCAGGATGCGTTCGATTTCTTCGCGCTCGAGGCCCATCAGCTCGCGGATCTTGTTGTTTAGCTCAACGACCGGCAAGGGTTCGACAAATAGCGTCGACCCACTCGCAGACGTGTCATGGACCAGGCCTGGGATGCTGCCGCGATGCTCGGCCTTGACCGGCACGACATAACGGTCGCCACGCAGGGTGACGAGCTGTTCCTGCAGCGCCTTGGCCTGGCTGCGCACAATGCGCTGCAGGCTTTCCTTGACATCAGCCTGGGCCTGGCGGATGCGGCGTCTCAGGCTGGCCAGCTGGCTGCTGGCCGAATCATGCAGCTCTTCTTCTCCAGCAATGCACTCGTCGAGACGAATTTTCAGAGCGCGCTGGGGCTTGAGCTGGGCGATCAGGCCAAAGACAATGCGCTGACCGGGACCGTCTTCCGGCAAGGCCAGGCGGACCTTGTCGACCGCATGGAGAAAAGACGCCAGGCGCAGGAATTCATGAATCGCCAGGACCGAGCCGCTGCGGGCCCGGTGGACGGAGGGCCGGATCTCACTGATGCCGCCCAGGGGGAGGACGCCCTTTTCCAGAATCAGCTTGACCGCGTCATCGGTCTCGGCCTGGCGCAGCAGGACCGTTTCCAGATCCGGCGAAGGCTGGAGTGCAGCACATAAATCAGCCCCGGGTGCTGAATGCGCCAGGGCTGTCAGGTCTTGGATAATCTTGTCGTATTCGAGGATGGTCAGGGAACGTGTGTCCATTAGCTACCTTTTTGATGACGTAAATGCGGAATCATGAACTGGATGCCGTAAAGCAGGTAGACGACCAGGGCCCAGCCAACAGGAATGATAAAAATGATGTTGGCCCAATGCTGCTGGTCGGCTGGCAATAAAAACAGAGAGGCAAAGGCGGCGACAAACAGGACCGTACCGAGCTTGCCATACCAGCGCGCCTGGACAATCACTTTGCGCTTTTTCAGGAGGAAATAGCCACCGATCACCATCATGAATTCCTTGGCGAATATGAAGGCGGGGACCCAGGCTGGCAGGCGTCCGGTCAGGGTCATGGTCAGTGCGGTTGTCAACTGGAAGACCTTGTCGACGAACGGGTCAAAGACACGGCCGAAATCAGAGGTCTGGTTGTAATGGCGGGCAATATAGCCATCCAGGATATCTGTTGTCCAAATGCCGACAAAAAAAACAAACGCCAGCGTGTTGTGTGACGCGCCGGCACTGATCGCCCAGGCCATGAACGGG
Source organism: Clostridia bacterium (assembly GCA_009928985.1). Lineage (GTDB taxonomy): Bacteria > Bacillota > Clostridia > Saccharofermentanales > UBA5734 > UBA5734. The sequence continues at coordinate 3,939 of SABL01000074.1, read as the reverse complement.
ATGGCCAGAAGGCGCAGCATCGTCAGATAATTCGGTATCGTGGGCTCAAATCGCAATTTCATAGGGGCATTATAACAATCTTGACCGGGGGACTCAAGCGTGGTCACTTTTGTTATAATTGACACAATTTTTAGTAATTTGTGTGGTATACTAAAGACAACAAGGGGGCAATGAAGCTAAGGAAGGATCTGGACGCTTTTCCTTGGCTGAGCCAATAGCGTAACCGACTTTGTATTCAAGGCAAGGTCGGTTTTTTTGCACCCTGGAAAGGAGGGTGGACGCTATGAAACGGAAAAGTCGAATGATCAAACAACTCGTAGGATTCCTGATTGTGATGTTTATGTTTGGCACGGTCTTGTTTACCGTAGACACGGTAAACGCAGGAACAACCATTCAAACTGTTGATGGAAACTACCAACCTGATGATTTAGTCGGCAAAGTCGAAATCAACGGTTCAACTCCCGTACATGGCTTTGTCAGCGTCAGCACAAGTAAAGGGACTTATCAGATCGAATATTGGCTGGACTTTTCAGAGAGTGAAGACAACGAATTCATGGAAATGGATTTCGAAGTTGTCGGTGGCTTTGCGATCGTCAGCCAGGCTTTGATCAAGGGTGGCAATGCCACCAAGATTTACTCCTACAGTCCACCAGTCTCAGAAGATTCCGGACTCAATTCACCAGTCAACAGAGGCGGACAAGAAGCTGCAATCAGCTGGTTTGGTTTCATGGTTGTAGACCCTGAAGAAACAACCGCTCCGACGACTACTCCCACGACGGCGCCTACCACCGCACCAACGACAGCTCCCACGACCGCACCAACGACTGCTCCCACGACCGCACCAACGACTGCTCCCACGACAGCTCCCACGACCGCACCAACGACTGCTCCCACTACAGCTCCAACAACCGCGCCGACTACTGCTCCCACGACGGCGCCAACCACTGCACCGACTACTGCTCCCACGACAGCTCCAACAACCGCACCGACTACTGCTCCGACAACGACACCCGGACTGACAACTGAAGGTGCTGAAATCCAAGTGTTTGGCGCTGAAATGCCGACAACAGGTGACAATGATTTCTATGGTTTCAAAGTGATCGCGTTCTTTATCTTGACCTTGGGAGGTGTTCTGCTAATTATCTGGAATAATCGTGAAAAGACCAATTGACGCCCATGAATTACTCAACAAAACATATATCCTGGTGACCGGATGATCTGGTTATTCAGGACCCCCTTGCTGAAAGACCCTGCAGTGGATGCCTAAGATCCATTGCAGGGTCTGATTTTTGTTCAGTCCCAATCAGGTCTGGAAGTCAGAAAAGATGTCGTTTAGCCGATAAATAGTTGCTCGTAATAAGTTGAGCCATTGACGACTCTTTTACTCAAGGCAATGCCCGTAAAGGAACCATTCATGATGTTCTTGCGATGAGTCGGGGAATTGAGCCAAGCGTTGACAATCTGCTCAGCGGTGGCAGCCTGGGTCGGATCGATGGCGTAGTTTTCGCCACAATAGGATGCCGTCAAATTGACATCGGCCAGGACGGTATAAAAGGCGTCGCCATCGGGTCTCAGATGAGGGGACGGGCTGGCGGGTAGTTCACTGACTCGAATATCGGCGGCCTGGCAGAGGGTGCTGTGCAAGGAAAGGGGCTCCAGGCTATTTTTCTCGCGGGCTGCATTGGTCAGACGGATAAATTCAGATAGCCAATCAGCGGAAGGAGCTGGTGTGACCACTGGCACAACGGTGGCAGGAATTTCAGTAGCTGCAGGTGTGGGCTCAGGCTGGCTCTTCGGCTGTTGCTTGTCGATCTCTGGTTCGATCTGTTGTTGAGGATTGGAACGACTTGGCAGATCCAGGCCATTCAAATCTCCAACATCGTTCTGGATCGGCCACGGATCCTGGACGGTGGGATACTCACCCCACACAGCATCTTTGGCTTCGGCAATCCAGTTGTCAACTGGGCTGACCCCTGATGTTGTAGTCTCGGCTGAAACAACGGGGAGGTGTAGACTCAAGATAACAAGGAGGATGAACCCTGTAGTCAAAAAAATGCGTGTAGCGATGGATCGAGGGCGTATCAGGATGGGGGCGACATTCATCAAGGGTCTGGTTCCTTTCAGAGGACAAATTTAATAATTTGGAACAAATAATTGTTCCAGCTGGCCAAAACACGTCGTGTTTTGCAGAATGATCGTACTTATACAATAAAACGATAGCTAAATCAAGCTATTTGCGAGGTTGTTGTCATTATTAAAACATGGCATTTTGTTATCATGATTCAGCTATTGTTATATTGGCATTAGCAAAATAAAAGCATAAATTTAATTTAATCGCTAGACATATTGTAAATTTGACATCTAACCTATACAATTATGACATGAACCTGTAATGTATTGACCGCCTGAAACATTCGTGTAACAAAACACACGAAAAACGACTCTATCTGAATAGAAGCACAATCGAATGGGGGCTGTGAAGCTCAGGGAGTATTTGGACGCTTTTCCTGAGTGGAGCCGGTAGCGTAACCGACCTTTTTTTATTTGGGGTCGGTTTTTTGTATTTGAAAATGGCAGATGGCGTGAAGAAGCGCTGAAAAACATAAGATAGTCCACAGTCTGGCCATAGAGTCCTGCAGGGCAGGGGCCAGTTACCAATAAAGATAGACACAAGGTGTTATCAATCATCTGGAGGTGGTCAGACTGAACTTGAGAAAACTATTTGATTGTGATTGAACATGGAACTATTCGCATTTTGAATTGGTCACAAACCATTTCCTATTTACAAGACGATAGAAAGGTGTGAAACAGATGATGAAACCTCTAAGCAAAATCATAAAAAGTAAAGTCTTAGTTCTCTGCCTGATACTAGCATTTATGTTATCAATAATGCCCGCAACCGCACTGGCAGCATCTGAGGATGAGTTTACACAATTTTCAAATGACAGTATTGAATGGATCAATGGCAACCTCAATGTAAACAAGTCAACCTATTATGAAGGCATGTCCGTTCCACAGCGTATTGTTATAACTGGACTGGATAATGCTATAACACATGAATTGACCATTAAGCATGAATTCACAAAAAGCGGAAAATACGCTTACGATTTCCTGACGAGCTGGGATCAATCTATTATTGCTGCCTCTAGAATCGGTGGCCAAACTTGGAGTGATCAATCGAAATGGCTTGGCGTCGATCCAATTTTCAAGAACTTTTCCCGCACTGCCGCTTTTCCAGATAATGTCACGTTGGCTAAAGACAAAGAATCAGCATACGAAAAAATTTATAACAACAGAACCTTGACCGTGTATGGAAATGATGCAATTACTAGCCTCGTGATAAGCGATCCAACTTTGTCAGGAAGCGCCTCGGGAGATAGCACTTACTCAGTCAAAATTACTTGGTTTGGCTCCGCTACAAAAGTCATGATTTTGTTTGGTGCGCATTTGGCCGCAGGATATGACTTGAATCCATATGAAGGTATTGCTTGGGGCCCCGATAAAACAGGCTCTGCATCCATAAATGGATCACCTTATCATGTTTCATTAGGGGGAGCGTCTCAAGACAACCAGCTACAAGAAGCTTTAGTCAAATACAATCCTCCGGCCCCAGCAATATCAATTGATAAAAAGACGAATGGGTCTGATATCAATCTATCCATTCAAGCTGGCAGTGCCGTCACTTGGTCTTACTTGGTCACGAATACTGGCAACGTCACTTTGTCTGATGTTGCAGTTGTCGATGACAATGGCACACCCGAAAGCACCAGTGACGACATTACAGTCGGCACAATCGCGTCTTTAGCCCCTGGCGCCAGCCAGACACTATCAGCTTCTGGTACTGCCGTTGTCGGTGCATACACCAATATTGCGACAGTCACAGGCAACCCACCTGATGGCCAGCCTGTCAGCGACACCGATTCTGCCAGTTACACAGGC
>SABL01000073.1 GCA_009928985.1 Clostridia bacterium | reverse complement strand
TCCTTGTATTTGAAATTGAAGCGGGCCAGGGCGTACGCGGCCGGGACACCGGCCAGGACGGAGACGAGGACAGCTCCGCCGCTGACGATCACGTTGTCGATAAAGGTCTTGATGTAATCGGTTCCGATCAGGACGGCCTTGTAATTATCCAGCGTCGGCGTGAAGAAAAACGTCGTGTTGAACATCTGCAGGTCACTTTTGAACGTGATCAGAGCCATCCAGAATAACGGGAACAAGGCGAAAATCGAGTAGATGATCAGGAGCAGGTTTTGGATCAGGCGTGAGAGTATCGATTGGTTTTCTGAAAACATGCTTCATTTCCCCCTAGCTGTTGCCACTGGCTTGTTTCATGACCTTTTGCCAGTTTGCAACCAGCCGTTTGCTGATGATGTTGATGATCAGCCAAAGGGTCAGGATGTAAGGCAGCGACTTGCCGAATTTCATGAAGGCGAAGCCGGTGTTGTAGGCCGTGACAGACAAGTTCATCAGTGTATCGCCAGGACCACCTTTGGTCAGGGCGAAAATGATCGCGAATTCCTGCATCGCCGCCATCAGGCGGAAAATCAGGGCGATGTAGAGGAACGGCTTGAGCATGGGCAATGTCAAATTCTTGAAGGTGAACCAGGCTGAACCACCGTCAATACGGGAAGCTTCAAACGGTGATTTGGGCAGGGACTGGATGCCAGCCAGGATCAGGACGATGACAAACGGGGCATAGACCCAGAAGTCGATCAGGGCGGCTGTGAACAGCGCCGTTTTTGGAGATGAAGACCAGGTGAAGTTGTAGATATTGAACAAGTTGAGGAACTTCTCGATGATGCCGACTGAGTTGTTGGTCATCAGCTGCCAAATCAATGTGGCAATGACCGGGGCGATCATCAGCGGAAAAATCAGGACGACACGCAAGATCTTGGTGAAGCGGGTTTCGCGGGAGAGCAGGATGGCTATTCCCAAGCCGAGCAGCATTTCGGAGATCGTGGTTGCTGCGGCATACTGGATGGTGACCCAGATCGCATGCCAGTATTCCGGCGAGGTCAGGGCGTTGATCCAGTTATCCAGCCCGATGAATTTCCAATTAGGAGAACGAAACGAGTAATTGGTCAGCGAATAGAAAATGGCGGAGACGAATGGTATGAGAATGCCGATGGTGATCAGGAGTGACGGCGCGATGATCAGGTAGGGACGGGCGCGTGTCAGCCAGGGCTTCTTGTTGTACAAGCTGTTGTCCTGGGCGACCTCCGTTTCGACTGGTTTAGATTTGGCCACGGTATTGGTACCCCCTGTTGTTAGAAGAAGGGACAGGGATGGAAGCCCCTGTCCCTTCAGTGAAGAAGAGTGGATAGCTGCCTTGAAGTTTGATTAGCCGACTTCGACGTCGCTGACGATCTCGTCCATCTTTTTCTTCAGAGCATCCATGGCTTCCTGGGTGGATTTGTACTTGCCACCGACGATGTCCTGGAGCGTAGCAGCCCATTCGGTTGTGGTTTCAAAGAAGTGCGGCTGGGGTGTGAACTGGATGCCGGTGTTGGCGATCTGGGCGTCAAAGGTGGCGGCAAAGCCTTCAGCTTTGTCGAGGACAGCCTGGAAATCGGCAGATTCAAAGACAGATTTGCGGGCCGGATCAACGACTTTGGCGTTGACGGATGCCCACTGGGTGTATTCTTTGCTGGTGAAGTACTGCATGAACATCCAGGCTGCATCTTTGTTCTTGGAGCTGGAGTTCATCGCGATGGCCCAGGTCCACATGTTGGAGTAGATGTCAGATTTGCCTTCTGGCAGCGGAGCGGGTACCCAGGCAATGTCGCCAGCTTCCTGAGAAGCGCCTTCGACATTCTGGAAATAACCATTGCAGTCTGCGTCATAGAGCATGGCGGCCTTGCCGGCACCGAGGTCGGCACCAGCCTGGTACCAGGTGTAGCTTGACCAGGACGGTGCGCCACCGTCTTTGATCATCTGGACCCATTCGTCGGTCATCGCGACGGATTCTGGGGAGTTGACTTTGGAGACGAGCTTGTCGCCTTCGACAACGAAATCCTGAGCACCATAGGAGGCGAAGGTGGTCATGTAACCAGGATGAATGGTGGCCCAGTTGCGGCTGCCGCGGATGGCCAGAGCATAGGAACCAGGTCCATTGAACTCTTTGAGCTTGGGCAGGATGGCCTTGAGCTCTTCCATGGTTTTCGGCGGGGTCAAGCCCAGGTCAGCGAAGACAGATTTGTTGTAGGCGAGTGAATACATTTCAAAACCGAGTGGCAGAGCCCATTGCGGACCGGAGCCGGTCTTGTGGCCAGCGACGAGGTCCCACTGCAGGGAACCGACGATGCCCGGATAAAAATCGGCGAAGTCGTAGTCCGGGGAGGTTTTGCCAGCGTCATTGATGTAAGTGGAGAGGTCTTCGACGTAGCCGGCCGGGGCATATTCCCAGACCTGGTAGGCACCGGTCATGAAGATATCCGGATCGCCCGATTTGCTGTTGAGGGCGGTGGTCACTTTGTCAAAGTAGTTTTCTTCCGGGGTCAGGGAGTATTCAACTTCGATACCCGTCAGAGCGGTGAAATCAGGAATTTTCTGGATGATGGCTTCGGCATAGGGGTGCTGATTGAACATGACGCGGAGTTTGCTGCCGTCTTGCTGTTTCCAGTCAAATCCAGCTGCTGCTGCGCTGGTCTCACCGCCACCGGCCGCTGCGGCCGTTGTTGTTGCGGCTGGAGCTGCAGTTGTTGCAGTGCTGCCACCACACGCGGCCAGGGACAGGATCATGGCAATCGCCAGAGTCAGGGTGATGATCTTTTGCCAGTGTCTCTTCATTTCTATTCCTCCTGATTATTTTGGTTTGCCTCTTGCTAGAACCACTAACCGGTGTTTGTAAGTTCTGCACAACAAGCAAACTTTCATGACGCCATCATAGAACAGTTTGCACAAGTCCAAAATCGATCCTGTTTTGCTTTTCCTAAAAATCTTTTTCCATGCCTTTGGAATTATAAAGGCTTTTTGCAAATATATTTTGATTTTTCTAAAAATATTTCTTATGCAACCTGCCTTGATATTTTTACTGATACAGGATTTTGTTGGTCAACATCACAATGGCCGCCGAGGAAGGCGATTCCCAGGCGGCCATAAGCAGTGTATTAGCGAGCGATACATATCATTCAGGACGCGCGCTTTTAAATTTGCGAGCTGCCATCAAGCCCTTCACACCTGAACCAATCAGGAAAAACACCACATAAAAGCCAAAATAGAAGACGGCAGCCCAGGCGATTGCCTGGCTGATCACCAGCGCAAAGGCCAGAAAAAGCAGCAGCAATGCCCAAACCGGCCGGATGGCCCACGATTTGACCAGAAATCCGGTCACCGTGTAGATGGCTGGGTACGTGATGAACATCAGGGGGATGGGTTGCAAGAGATAAAAACCGGCCGCACCCGGGATGGCCAGGATGAAAACCCATGGGAGTGAAGCTGCGAAAAAGCTGCCCAGGATCAAAAGGATGATCTGGCGTGGCAACCATGGTTTTTTCCCGATGCTTTTTTCTGATTGGTTCATGGGATACTCCTTGATACAGTGGATGAACCAAGCGTAACCGCCTGCTCTTTTTTTGGCAATTAAGGATATTTCGATTCCTGATCAAAATATTTTCATAAAAATCAAATGGTTTCATATGGCAAATCCCGTCAGTTCGCACAATAATCAGGGTAATGACTGCACCATCAGGTGATCGACACAGTTAGCGGAGGAATTGAAATGACACACTATGTTATGGGAATTGATAACGGTGGTACGGTTTCCAAAGCCGCACTCTTCGCACTGGATGGCCAGCAGATCGCCGTTGCCTCCAGAAAATCATCTGTCCATACACCCCAGCCAGGTTTCACCGAGCGCGATATGGACGACCTGTGGCAGGATAATATCGCCGTGATCCGGGAAGTCCTGGAAAAATCAGGCGTCAGCCCAGTTCAAATCTCAGGCGTCGCCCTGGCAGGCCATGGCAAAGGCTTGTATGCCTGGGGCAAAGATGGCTATCCGGCCGGTCCCGGCATTGTCTCCACCGACAACCGGGCCTGGCAGTACGCCCAGCAATGGGCCAGCGATGGCACTGCGGCAGCGATCTACCCCCAAACCTGCCAGAAGCTGATCGCCTGCCAGCAGGCAGCCCTCCTGCGCTGGCGCAAAGATCACGAACCTGATCACTATGAGCGGATCCAGTGGATTTTTTCGATCAAAGACTATTTGCGCTTCCGGCTTACCGGTGAAGCCTACGCTGAAATGAGCGACATGTCTGGCACCAGCCTGATGGACATTCTGGCCCAGGATTATGACATTGAGATCCTGGAAAAGCTGGGCATTCCGGAAGTGTATGCTGCGCTGCCACCCCTGCGCTGGTCCAGCGAGGCCTGTGGCCAGATCAGCGAGGAGGCAGCGCGGCTGACCGGCCTACTCGCGGGGACACCCGTGGCTGGCGGCATGTTCGACATCGACGCCTGCGCGATCGCCATGGATATCACCGATCCTGAGCGTCTCTGCACCATCGCCGGGACCTGGAGCATCAATGAATACATCGCCCGCCAGCCCGTCCTCAACGGGCCGATTGCGATGAATTCGCTCTACGCCATCCCAGGCTATTACCTGATCGAAGAATGCAGCGCCACGTCGGCTGGCAATCTGGAGTGGTTTGTCGACCGCATGCTGCATCAGGGAAAATTCGCCGGCATGCCCGAAGGCGTCCGCCTGTACGACTATGTCGACCAGCTGGTTGATTCTATCGATCCAGCAGCATCCGATACGGTCTTCCTGCCCTTCCTGTATGGCTCCAATGATCATCCACTGGCCCAAGGGGCCCTGATCGGTTTGACCAACTACCACCAGAATGCCCATGTCCTGCGTGCCGTCTACGAAGGCGTGGCGTTTTCCCATCGCAGCCACATCGACAAACTGCTCGCCGCCAGAAAGCCGCCCCAGGCGATCCGCATGGCTGGTGGTGCCGTCCGTTCCCGTGTCTGGGTCCAGCTGTTCTCCGACGTCCTGCAAGTGCCGATCGAAATCATTGCCACCGAGGAACTGGGCGCCCTCGGGGCTGCCATGGCTGCCGCAGTCGCCACTGGTCATTTTCCCGATTACAGCCAGGCCGCCCAGGCTATGGTCCATCTGTCTGATACGATCCATCCCGACCCGGCCAAAGCCGCCATTTACCAGAAAAAGTATGACACTTACTGCACCTTCCGCGACGCCCTGAATCCGGCCTGGAACAGGCTGGCCTGAGACTTTGAAGGGAAGGATCCCCGATTGATCCGTGCCCATTCCCCCCATCACTTTGAAACGAGGAAACCATCATGATTGACAACGCCAGGGATGGCTATTTTCTCGCCATCGATGCCGGAACGACCCGGATCAAGGCTGGTCTGGTCGGTTTTGACGGCTGCCTGCATGGTCTGTCCAGTTGCGATGTCGACGTCAGCCACTCTAGAGCGGGCTGGTCGGAGATCGACATGAGCGGACTCTGGGCCAAAGTCTGTCTCGTCTTGCGCGAGCTTTCAGATCGGCATCCAGAAAAAATTTCTGCTATCCTGGCAATTGGCGTCGCCGGTCAGGGCGATGGCTACTGGCCGGTGAGAGTCGACGGCGAACCGGCTGGACCAGCCATTCTCTGGAATGACACCCGGGCTAAATCCCTGGTGATCCGGTCGAATGAAACCATTGACCGTCTGTGCCGCGACAATTTTGTGACACCCCTCTTCCCCGGATCCATGCCGATGATCCTGATGTGGCAAAAGGTCGCCCTGCCAGATCGGGTGGCCCAGACTCACAAGATCGTCCATTGCAAAGACTGGCTCAATTTCAAGCTGACCGGGGAACTGGTCTCAGATTATTCGGATGTCTCGATCGCCCTGATGGACGTCAGAAAGCGTGTTTTTGTCGATGAGCTGATTGCCGCCCTCGATCTGACCAAAGAGCGCGCAAAATTTCCCGATCCAGTTCCATCGTGCTCGATCATCGGCCAGACAACGGCTACAGCTTCAGGTCAGACTGGCATGCCAGCAGGTATTCCCGTCATCGCCGGATCCATCGATGTCGCGGCTGTCGCCCTGGGGCTTGGTGTTGTCAAACCGGGTGACGCCTGTTCCATCCTGGGTACCACAATCTGCAACGAAACGGTCATCGCCGAAAAGGATTTCAATGAGCCTTTTATCAGCGGTGGCGCTCTGTCTCACGTGTCTGAAGGCAATGTCCTGCGCTTCATGGCCACCTCCAGCGGCACCTCAGCTTTGGACTGGGTGCGCCAGGAAATCCTCGGCAACGAACCCTATGCACAAATCGAAGCCTGGCTTAAGTCCATTCTAGTCGGCAGCGAACGCCTCTTTTTCCACCCCTACCTCTTCGGCGAGCGGGCGCCTTTCAACAATCCTTATGCCACTGGGGCCTTTTTCGGTCTCACCGCCAGTCACACCCGTGGACATCTGGCCCGGGCCGCTTACGAAGGCGTCGTCTTTTCCATGCTCGACTGTTTTGAAAACCTGCCGCCTATCGAATCCCTGATCTCTGTCGGTGGCGGTGCAGCGCGCAGTTCAGCCCTCTGCCAGATGGTCTCGGATTGTCTGGGCAAGACCATCGTCCGGCCCGACTACCCCGAGCTCGGTTTACTGGGCCTGGCCAACATGATGGCCCACGCCCTCGGCTACACCCGCGACTACGACTGGCTCAAGCCCCAGTCTCAAATCAGCTTTGCACCGGACCTGGATAATCAGGCAACTTATGCCAGGTTGTATCCTGTTTTCAAAAATCTTTCAACCTGGATCCAGCCCTTCTGGGAGTCCTGAACCAGATTTTGCTACTACCCAGCGCGGCGGGCGCGATGTGCGGTGCGCGGCGTGCGGTGCGCGGCGTGTCCCCGAAAACGGCAATTGCCGTAAAAAGGTCCACCCTTCATGCGAGGGGTGGACCGATAAGCGGAAATTTCACAATCCGGGGCCAGGGGTCGCGCGCCAGGCGATCGCACGCGTTCTCGCTTTCGAGCAAATCAACGGTCCAAGCCACTCACTTCTGGTCGAAATACCAATACCCTGCCGGATAACGCGGCAGTTTGCGAAAACCGGGGTGGCGGCCGGGCACATTGGCCTGGCGGCGGATTTCCAGGAATTCCTCGATTTTCTCCCGGGGCATTGTCCGCCCTGGGGCCAGCTGACGGACTGTCAGACAAATCTTGGCATACTGCTCAACGGATTCCATCAGGTAATAGGCAGCCATCAAGTCGGCGCCAACTGTGAGCACACCGTGGAATTCAAGCATCATCGCATCGTATTCAGCCAGCAGAGGCGTGATGGAGTCGGGCACCTGCGGGGTGGATGGAGTGGCATAAGGAGCGATCGGCACGCAGCCCAAGGCATAGACGGCTTCGGTGGCAACATAATCATCCAGCGGTTCACCGGCGCAGGCAAAGCCTGTGGCTGTCGGCGGATGAGCATGGACAACCGCCTGGATGTCCGGTCGGACTTCGTAGGCTCGCAGATGCATGGGCAGCTCGGAGGTCTTTTTCCAGGTTCCTTCCAAGACATTGCCCTCAAGGTCAACCTTGAGCATCATGTCGGGTGTCATGGAACCTTTGCTGACACCGGTTGGTGTGACCAGAAGGTTGCCATCCGGTGTCCGACAGGAGATGTTGCCATCGTTCGAGGCAACCATGCCGCGGGCAAACAGCAAGCGGCCAATCTCGCAGATCTGCTCTTTCAGTTTTTGCTCCTGTTGCTGGTAGATTTCATTCGTTACCATATCAGTACCCTTTCACTTTGGATTTTAGTGCTATAGATTGGCCCATTGCGCGAAATCGTCTTTCAAGTGTTCGTAAAAATTCCGGAACACCTTGTACAAAGCAGCAAAGGACCGGGCTTGTGCCGGATCGGGCTCATAAGTCGTGGCGATCTGGACATTTTCATGGACAGCAGTAGACAGGTCGTCAATCAAACCTGAGGCGTAGGCCACCAGCAAGGCATTGCCGAAAGCTCCGCTGGAAGTGTGCTGCACGGTCTGGACAGGGCGGCCCAGGATAGACGCCTTCATCTGCAGCCAGACTGGACTGCTGCTTCCGCCACCGACCGCGTAAAGGCTGCGGACCTGTTGTCCGGACTTCTCTGCTTCATCGACCACATGCTTCAGGGCAAAGGCTGAGCCTTCCAGGATCGCCCGCACCATTTGGCCCCGGCTGGTCGAATGCGTCAGGCCGATAAAGGCACCGCGTACGTCGGAGTCCCAGAGTGGAGCCCGCTCGCCGGCCATGTAGGGTAAAAACAGCAACTTGCTGTCCCTGGCAGACTGGGCAAGTTCATCTAGATAACGATACGGATTTTTCCGGTAAGCATCAAGATCATCATACTCACTGCACCCGATCTGGTCTCGGTACCATTTCAGGCAAGCCCCAGTGGAACTGATTGGACCAATCAGCAGGTCCTGGCCTGGTACCGCATGATGGATCGAAACCAAGTTCAGGCTGTCCGGCCAGGTATCACAGCCGAGCATGAAGCAGCTTGAAGTTCCGGTCATTTCTGCCGCTTCCCCTTTTTTAACGACCCCGCATTCAAGGGCCGAGGCAGCGGCATCGACCGTACCGGCCAAAACAGGGACACCTTCCGGTATTCCGGTCGCCAAAGATGCCGAACGGCTGACCGTACCGATGTAATCTGTTGACTGGCAGATTTCCGGCATTTTCGCCAGATCAATTTGCAGGGTTTTGGCCAATTCCTCAGACCAGTCTCGCTCAGCAACATCGTAGAGCCCCGTCAAGCTGGCGTGAACATGATCACAGGCAACTTGACCGGTCAGGCGGTAGTTGATGTAACCATTAACTTGCAGATATTTCCAGGCATTGACATGAATCTCTGGTTCATTTTGCATGACCCACATCAGCTTGGGCAGCATGAAATAGGGATCAATCCGGTTGCCCGTGATGGCATGGATCCGTTCCTGGCCAAGCTTTTCATGCAGCTGCGCACACTGAGGACCCGAACGCCGATCCATCCAGATCAGGGCCCGGCGCAAAGGTTGGCCATCCTCTGCAATCGGCAGAACAGCGGGAGCCTGTGAACTGACGCAAATGCCGAGGATCTGCCGGCTGGTCAGCGAATGATCAGCCATGATATCCCGCAACGCTGCCGCTGTGGCATTCCACCAGTCAAGCGGGTCTTGTTCGGCCCAGCCCGATTGGGGAAAATGGGTCGGATACTCCTGGCCAGCGGAGGCTACGGCCCGGAAATGCTGGTCAAACAGGGTCGCCTTGGCATTGGTTGTACCAATATCAATACCAATCAGGTAACGCATGTCAGTCCCTCCGGATTAGCCGCGAAGCACTTCAGGATTCAGGCAGTTCTTTACCGACTGTCCGGACAGGAAATGCTGCAGATCATCTGCCAACACACTCAGGCCATAATGGACGGTGTCCCTGGTCGCACCCGCAATGTGCGGGGTCACCGTGACATTGTCCAGCTGGAGCAGCGGGCTGTCCGGATCACAGGGCTCCTCCTGGAACACATCGAGGGCGGCAGCGGCGATGATTTTTTCATTGAGCGCACGGTACAGATCATCGTAATTGACCAGTCCGCCTCGGGCCGTATTGACGAAAAGCGCTGTCGGCTTCATCTGGCGGAAGCGCTCCAGATTGAACAGGTGATGGGTTTCGGGCGTCAGACGGGCGTGCACCGAAACCACATCCGATCGCTCGAGCAGTTCCTCCAGGCTGACGGACTCCACACCATACTCTGCCATCCGCTCAGGTGGGACGAAGGGATCGTGGGCGATGACGGTCATGCCGAAAGCTTTGAGGATGGTACTGATCCGGTAGGCAATGTTGCCAAAGCCAACCAGACCAGCCACTTTGCCAGGCAATTCGAAATTGCAGCGGTCGTACAGATAGTATTCGTATTTCCAATCCTTCTGCACGAGGTGCATGTGCCCGCGGGCAATGTTTTTAAGTTCGCAGAGGATCAGGCCGATTGTGAACTCGACGACGGCCACCGCATTGCGACCAGGTGAGTTGAAAACAGGGATCCCGCGCCGCGAAGCGGCCGCAAGATTGATATTGGTCGGGCCGCCACGGATGACTGCGATCGCCTTGAGTTTCCTGGCCGCAGCCAGCACCGCGTCTGAGATGGGTGCGGCATGCAGGATGACAAGCTCCGCCTCGCTGATGCGGTCTATGATTTCGGCCTCTGAGCCTTGGTATTCCGCTATCTCTTCATTGCGTTCAAATGGTTTCATCGGCCAGTCGAAAGTCAGAGTTTCAAATTGCAGGGGTCCCCACGGTGCCAGTGAACGCACCATTTCTTGCTGGACGATTTCAGCTTTAACGAACTGGTCCCCTATGATCAGGATTTTCATGATCGGCTCCGATCCTATTCCGACACCCGCAATCCCCAACACCTGCAGGGTGATTGGATCGCCTGACCGAATAGTTTGTATTTGTTTTATTATGTTTGTATAATAGTACATATAAAAACATTCGTCAATTGAATTTGACTGGAATTTTCGATTGAAGTTGCATAGAATGCATATCAACAGGAGGGCTTGCCATGCTGAAGCAAACGCGTCACGACCAGATTTTGCAGCTCGTTAAAAAGAAGGGGTCCATCGAAACGAGCGAGCTTTGCAAGTTGTTCGCTATCACAGAAATGACCGCCCGGCGGGATCTGGACGAGCTCGCCAGACAGGGTCTTCTGAACCGGACTCACGGCGGTGCCATTTTGTCCCTGGATGATCTCCAGTATGAGCGGCCGTTCAACACGCGCCTGGGCTTGAACACGGCTGCCAAAGAAGCAATTGCCCGAACAGCTGTGCGCTATATCAAAGACGGTCAGAAGCTGTTTTTCAACAGCAGTTCGACCGTGCTTAGCCTCGTCCAGCTAATCGACAATTCACGCCAACTCCTGATCGCAACCGATACGATCCGGATCGCCGATGAACTTAACACCAGAAGCCAGGTCACCGTGATCCAGATCGGCGGCGAGCTCAAGAAAAACACCCTGGCCAGCTCAGGTTACTGGGCGGAAACCATGATCCGCCAGTTCCACTTCGACACCGCCATTTTAGGCGTCAAAGCCATCGACATCGATGGTAACCTCTACTGCAGCAACCTGCTCGACCGCGGCATCTACGACGCCGTCTTCGCCTCCACCGACCAGATCATCCTGATAGCCGACTCCAGTAAACTCGGCCGGACCGACTTCGTCAAATTCGGCAACCTCCAGGACATCGACCGCCTCATCACCGACAAAGATGCCCCCGCAGAACTCCTGAAAACATACAATGAAAAAGGCTTCTCCGTTGAACTTGCCTAAAAAGGGACGGGGTCTCAATATCGGAAACCGATATTGAGACCCCGTCCCTTTTTAGGCACCACAACCGAAAACCCCTGCGGCTCTAGTGGCCAGCAGGGGTTTTCCGGTTCATTTGACAATTCTTAACTTTGCGTAGAGGGTGACGTTGAGCAG
>SABL01000072.1 GCA_009928985.1 Clostridia bacterium | reverse complement strand
TTCTTGATCAGGGTGCGGACAAATTGCTCGGTCTCGCGCGAGGCCGTGCCGTTGCCGATAGCAATCAAGTCAACCGGATACAGACTCAGCAGTTTTTTGATTGCCACAGATGATTCGTCGATCCGGCTGAGAGGCGGAGTCGGATAGATGACCCCCGTTGTGAGCAAGCGTCCGGTCGGATCGACAACGGCCAGCTTGCAGCCATTGCGATATCCAGGATCGAGGCCGAGAACGGTTTTGCCCCGGATCGGCGGCACCATCAGAAGGCTCCGGAGGTTTTCCGCAAAAACTGTGATCGCTTTTTCCTGGGCCCGGGTCGTCAGTTCACTGCGGATTTCGTTTTCCAGCGATGGTGCAATCAGACGCTTCCAGGCATCGGCTACGATGACCCGGATCAGCTCAGTGCAGGCACTTTGCGGTCGTACGGCACTCCTCCCCATGATGTCCTGGGCCGAGCCTTCCGGGACTTCCAGGGAAACCGAAAGGAATTCCTCCCGTTCACCCCGGTCAATCGCCAGGACACGGTGGCCGGCGATGCGTTTGACCGGTTCTGAAAAATCATAATACTGACGATAGACACTGTCTTCTTTTTTCTTGGCTTTACTGGCCAGGACCCCCTCGCGCCAAAACAGGGCACGCAAAGCGGTGCGGATGGCTGCATCGTCTGCCAGTTGTTCGGCAACGATGTCCATGGCGCCAGCGAGGGCAGCTTCGGCAGTGGGCAGCTCCGGAACTTCGGCGGCTTTGGCGGCGGCCAGCTTTTCAAGACTGGACAGGGGTGTCTTCTGGGCCCAGATCAGCCCCGCCAGATCGCCCAATCCAAGGGCCCGGGCGACGGAGGCGCGCGTTTTGCGCTTGGGCCGGTAGGGCCGGTAGAGGTCCTCCAGCCGAGTCAGTGAGTCCGCTGCGGCAACCTGGACGAGCAGTTCAGGGTCGGTAACGTCCTGTTCACTAAGCAGGCGAATGACATCCGACCGGCGCGTCTCAAGGTTGCGCAAGGACTCCAGCTGCTCAGCAAAAGTCCGCAAGACCTGGTCGTCGAGGTTGCCGGTGACTTCTTTGCGATAGCGGGCTATGAACGGGATCGTTGCACCATCGTCAATCAGGGCGATGATTCCGTCGACTTGGCCGGGCTTGAGGCTGAAGGTTGCTGTCAGTTTTTCCGGTATGGTCATGGCTGCTCCTTGGCTGGTGCAAAGAACATCAAGGCACTAATTGAAGGGCACATTGTTCTTGCTTTGGTCACATTATGATAACATATTTGCTGTAATCTGAACCAAAATGCTTCAGGAGGCTGCCTGCTGGATGGCTCGCTATTGTTTTTACTGTGGTCGTGAACTGGCATCAGGTGAAAAGTGCAACTGCAGAACCCATGCCGCAGGCGGATCCCAACAAGGGCAGTCAAGACAGCCTCATCACGCAACCGGTACTTCTCAGTCCAAAACCAGTCCAGGGAGTGGATCGCAATCCAGAACCAGATCTGGTACAAGCCAGTCCGGAGCCAAGGCTGGTGGCACGAAGAACAAAGGCGCAGGATTCTGGGCAGCTTTCCAGTCAGCGACACAAAAAAATCAGCCCTTTGGTCAAAAGAAACCGCCTTATGGCAGCTCTGGCAAAAGAAATCCGATGGACACAGCCGCGATCCTGACGGGTTTTGGCCAGTATTTGCGTTACCTGACCCGACCGGTCGACTCCATTCGCCAGGCGGTCCAGTATTTGAATCCGCACCGGCTCCTGGTGGTATCGCTGATCCACGCCGCTTTGGGCGGTCTGGCCATGATCCGGGTCGACCAGCTTGGTACCCTTGACTTGCTCCTGCAATTGACTCAGGTCCATCTCGCCGCCAATCCGTTCATTGCCGGGATCTTTTTATTTATCCAGGGAGCAGGTCTGGCGCTGGTCTTCGATTGGCTCCTGATCCTCGTCACCCATTTGACGCTGCAATACGTCTTCAAGGCCCCTTTTGCCCTGACCCGGGTGGCTGCGAGCTTTGTCCCGGTTATTTTTTATCTGGCGTTGTTCCAGCTCTTAGCCCTGATGTCCCTGACCTTGGTACCCGTGTCCAGTCTGCTCACATTAGCCGCCGGATTGGCGATTGCGCTGCTGGTTCTCTACCTCGCAATCCGCCAGCTGACGGGGTTTGACGAGAATCGCTGCTTTGTCCTGGTCACGTTTGTCATCGTCGTCTTCACATCCCTGGTCAGCCTGGTCGTCAACCTGGCGATGCCGGTGCTCATGCTTCTCCTGGAGCAGTCTCTGCCACTGTGAAGGCATCCAGG
Organism: Clostridia bacterium; assembly: GCA_009928985.1. GTDB lineage: Bacteria > Bacillota > Clostridia > Saccharofermentanales > UBA5734 > UBA5734. The sequence goes on along the minus strand of SABL01000072.1, from coordinate 9,195 downwards.
CAGCGGGCGGCAAATGCCTGGTCAATCAGCATGAACATCGTTTCAGCCTCGAGTTCGGGCAAAAGACCGGTATCGGTCAGCCGGTCCAAGAGCTGGGCGGCATTGTCATAGGCCTGGGCAGGCAGGGCATACTGGAACCAGCCGTCTGGATTTTTCAGGACAAAACTAAGCTCATCGCCCCCAGCCCCGACGAAGCGCAATTCTTCGATGGGGGTCTCGGCAGACCCATGACGCAGGACGGCGAGCTTGACGATCTCCAGCACCCGGTCATCGAGCTGTTGCTCCCGGGCGTGGATTTTTTCGATCAGGTCATTCATCGCGGCAACCAGGCGCAGGCAGGAATCCCCCGCGAGCAGCCCAGCCAGCTCCGGATCTTGCCGGAGCTGGCTGAGGCGGTTTTCCAGGTCAGCCGGGCTGAGGTCGGGCCGGCATTCGATGAGCAGGCCGTGATCTGGATCCAGGTAGGTCAAGGGCGACGCGATCAGAGTTGCGTTACCGCAATTGCGGCAGTCCAGCGACTGCAACGTCTTGCGCAGGAGCTTCTCCCTCAGGTCCGGATCGGTGCTGGCATCGATCACGTCCCAGATCGTCAGGGTTTCTTCATTGAGGCAGACCGGGCATTGGGCCAGGACCTGGTGAAACGTCGTATCGAGGCTCATCAGGCGTCACCGCCAGCCGTTGCATCCGGCGTGGCATCCGGCGCGGTAGATGCTGACTCGGTATTTTCGGATGACGCAGGCGGCTGCGGTTCCGTGCCGTCACCCCGGATGACGATCTTGTCCTCCTCAGTATCAACGATCGCCTTGCCGCCCGCATGGACGACGCCATCGAGCATGGCTTCGGAGAATTGGTCTTCGACCATCGACTGGATCAGCCGGCGCAGGGGGCGGGCACCATACATCGGATCGTAGCCCTTTTCAGCCAGCAGTTTTTTCGCTGCATCGGTGACCGAAATATCGAGGCCAACTTCGGCGATGCGCTTGCGCAGGCCTTTGAGCATGATTTCAACGATCTTGAGCATGTCGTCCCGGCCGAGCATGTGGAAGAAAATGATCTCATCGACGCGGTTGACGAATTCCGGATTGAAGGTTTTCTTGAGTTCGTCCATGACCAGCTGGCGCGCTTCGCTGTAAGTTTTGCCGCCGTAGAGGTGGCCGTTTTCCTTGTCGTTTTCATCCTTGCTGACCACGTCAAAACCGATCCGGCGGCCAGCAGAAGTGGTCAACAGGCGGGCCCCGATGTTCGAGGTCATGATGATGATCGTGTTGCGGAAATTGATCGTGCGGCCCTGGCCGTCGGTCAGGCGCCCGTCTTCCAGGATCTGGAGCAGGGCATTGAACACATCCGGGTGGGCCTTTTCAATTTCATCAAACAGGACAACGGAATAGGGGCGGCGGCGGACTTTCTCCGTCAGCTGGCCGCCTTCTTCGTAGCCGACATAGCCCGGCGGCGAGCCAATGAGCTTGGACACGTCAAATTTCTCCATGAATTCAGACATGTCGATCCGGATCATGGCATTTTCGTCGCCAAACATGACCTCAGCCAAGGCACGGGCCAGTTCGGTTTTGCCAACACCGGTGGTACCGAGGAAAATGAAGGAGCCGGTCGGGCGCTTGGGATCCTTGAGGCCGAGGCGGCCGCGGCGGATCGCCTTGGCCACGGAATGAACAGCTGCATCCTGGCCAATGACTCGTTTGCCAATTTCTGCTTCGAGATTCTTCAATTTTTCATTGTCGTCCTCGGTCAGCTTGCGAACGGGAATCTTGGTCCAGGCAGCAACGACATCGGCAATCATGTCGGCGTGGAGAACGCGGTGGATATCCCGTTCCTCCTGCTCAAAGCGGGCTTTTTTCTGCTCGATTTCGGCTTGAAGAGCCAGCTCTTCCTTGCGCAGGGACGCAGCTTCCTCAAAAGCCTCTCGATCGGCCGCTTCTTTTTTACGGTCAGCCAGTTCGGCCAGTTTCTTTTCCAGCTCGACCATGCTATCCGGCTGGCTGTTGCGAGACAGGCGCAGCTTGGAAGCGGCTTCGTCGATCAGGTCGATTGCCTTGTCCGGCAGGAAACGGTCCTGTATGTAGCGGGTCGAAAGCATGACAGCTGTATCGATCGCATCATCGGTGATCCGGACATTGTGATGTGCTTCGTATTTTTCCCTGAGGCCCTTGAGGATCAGGATCGTCTCCTCCGGGGTTGGTTCGCCGACCGTGACCGGCTGGAAGCGCCGCTCCAGCGCCTTGTCTTTTTCGATGTGCTTCCGATATTCATCAATTGTCGTGGCACCGATGATCTGGAGCTCACCCCGCGACAACATCGGCTTCAGGATGTTGGCCGCATCCATCGCACCTTCGGCTCCACCGGCGCCGATGATCGTGTGCAGCTCATCGATGAACAAAATGACATTTTCGCTGTTGATCGCTTCTTCGAGACCCTTTTTCAGGCGTTCCTCAAATTCGCCGCGGTATTTGCTGCCGGCAACCATGCCTGCCATGTCCAGCGAAACTATGCGCTTTCCCTGCAGCGGCTCGGGAATGTCACCGGCAATGACACGCTGGGCCAGCCCTTCAGCAATGGCAGATTTGCCAACACCAGGTTCGCCAATCAGGCAGGGATTGTTTTTGGTCCGCCGGCACAGGATTTGCATGACACGATCCATTTCTTCCTGTCGGCCGATGATCGGGTCGAATTTGCCATCGCGGGCCATCTGGGTCAAGTCCCGGCTGAATTTGTCCAAGGTCGGCGTATTGGATTTCTTCTTGCCTTTGCCACCCTTGTCAGATTCGCCGCGCAAGGCCGCATTGATTTCATCGAGATCGGCATCACCAGATGAACCATGGCCGCCCAGAGGCGCCTGGCCAGATTCCCCGGCATCACCCGAACCACCGGCAGCCATTTCGGCCAGTGCTTCTGTCAACTGGCGGGCCATGGCTTTGACATCTATATTGGCTGCTTTTAGGATCCGCATGGCCACACTCTCACCTTCGTTGAGAATGCCGAGCATCAGGTGTTCCGGCTCGATCACATTGGTCGATGCGCCGGGATGGTTACGGGCAGCTATCGCGGCCAGGTCGACGACCCTGCGGGTCCGGGGTGTGAACATGTTCATGATTTTGTCACCGTCGATTTCACCTGAAAGTTCGGTGTCCTCCGGTTCACGGCCGGTCAGCTGGATCAGGGCTTCACGGATAATGTCTGAATGAAGTCCACCGGAAACCAGCACTTCATAACAGGCACCACTGCCCTCGGCCATCAGTCCGGCCAGTAAATGCTCGGTTCCGATATAACTCAGCTTATAAGCCTGGGACAACTGGTAAGCCGTGCCTAATACAGCTCCCATTCGTTCTGAAAATCGCATCATCATATCTCTCTACCTCCACTATTTCTTGAACAGGCTGCGAATAGACTCAGCCCGTGCGGCATCTCGTTCTTCAGGATTCATTGGCTGGCCATGGCTTTTCTGGATACTGGCCGGACCCAGAGAGGCGACCAGGCGGTTGATATCGGCTTCGGCGTAACCTTTGACCAGGCCCAGCGAGAGGCCAAGCCTCAGGTCGGAAATCAGGCCGAGCGCTTCCTCGGCGGAAATCAGCCGGACCTGCTGCAGCACCCCATACGAGCGCATGACCTTGTCTTCGAGAAACAGGCGGCGTGAATGGAACAGGGCCTGCCTGGCCTTTCTTTCCTGCTCGATCATCTGGCCCAGGATGCGCTTGAGGTCGGTGATCAGATCTTCCTCGGATAATCCAAGGGTCAGCTGGTTGGAAATCTGGAACACATTACCCTGGCTCTTGCTGCCCTCGCCGTAGTAGCCGCGCACGGCAAAACTCATCTTGCCCAGGCTGTCGACAATCGTCCGGATTTTGCCCGTCATCACCAGGCCAGGCAAATGCGCCATGGCCGACGCCCGCATGCCGGTGCCTGTATTCGTCGGGCAAGCCGTGAGAAAGCCATACGTCTCGCTGTAGGCCACTCCCAGTTTCTCTTCAAAAGGCTGGGAGGCGTCCGCGGCCAAGGTATAGCAGCCCTCCAGATCGAGACCAGCTTTCATGGCCTGGATCCGGATGTGGTCCTCTTCATTGATCATGATCGATAAGGATTCATCCCGGCTGATGATGACACGGTGATGCTTGCCTGGTTTGGCCAGGTCCTCGCTGACCAAATGCTTCTCAACCAGGGCCAGGCGGTCGATTTCGCCCAGCGATTCAAGGTCAATGGTCAGATATTCGTGGTGTCGCTGCGGATCATCCCCCAAAAAAGCCTGGGTGATCTCATCTGCAGCTTTTGCAGCCTGGCGTGCATCCATCCGGTGAGGGAAGCTGTACTGGGACAGGTTTCTGGCCAGCCGGATCCGGCTGGAAATGATGACGTCACTTTCGGGGCCTTGGTCGATATACCAGCTCATTCCTTGCCGCCCCCCTCCTGATCTGTTTCACGAGCTTCCAGGGTATGGATTTCATCCCTCAGACGGGCTGCCTTTTCATAGTTTTCGTCTTTGACAGCCTGGGCGAGTTCCTTGCGCAAATCGCTGATCCGGCCTGCCAGCAGTTTTTTCTCCTGGGCCTGCGGATTTTCCAGCAGCTTGTGCCCGACATGGCGGGTGCCACCCTGGACGCGCCGGAAAACTGGATCAAGCCGGTCGGCAAAGGCTTCGTAGCATTTGGCACAACCAAACAACCCAGAACTCCTGAATTCATCGAAGGTCAGACCGCAACTAGGACAGACCAGATTGCGCTGGGCCGATTTGCCAAAAACAGGGATGCCGCCGGTCGTATTGAAGATCGAGGACCCGAAAACAGACTGGTTGAAAAAACTGTCAAACATGGACTCGAGATTGTTTTCCAGGCCCAGTTCACGGGCACAGACCTCGCACAAATGCTGCTCGACCGTCTGACCATCATGGGTCTGTGACAAGTGGATCGTGGCCTCGCGTTGATGACATCGTTCACAGATCATGTTTGTCCCTCCTTGCTTGTTTCAGGCCGGCGGTACAACCAGACTGGCCAGGGCGTTCTTGAAAAGGGCCATCCGGACCTGGTCGCGCTGGTCTGCCGTCACCAAGCGCAACGCCTGGTCGGATGTTGTGGCTCTCAGAACACGGGCGACAATAGGTCCGATAATATTATAATCCTGGAAATTGCGGATCAGAACATCGACTTGATGCTCGGAGATCTGGTCGCCGAGGGAATTGATCGCGTGCATGAGGTAGCGGGTCGGTGTGTCGAGCGCCACGCGCCGGATCCGGATCCAGCCACCGCCGCCACGCCGGCTCTCCACCAGATAGCCCTGGCCATTGGTGAAGCGGGTCGACAGGACATAGTTGATTTGTGATGGCACGCAATTCACACGGTCTGCCAGTTCACTGCGGGTAATTTCGATCACACCGTTATTTTGCTCGATCAGCTGCTTGATCAAGGCTTCGACGAGGTCACTGATTTTTGCCATCCCAAACCACCTCCTAAACGGGATTGAGAGCTGTTTGTCTGACTTTGACTATCTTTGTCTTTATTGTAAACCCATTCGTTTGTTTTTCAAGTCCTGACCAGCCCGAATCTCAAACTCGACTATGCTATAATAGAAAAATTATTCCAATCAGAAGCAAGGAGTAGGTCCGGTTGAAATCTGATCATCCAGCCCATGAAGTGCGTCCTGCCCAGAATGGTATCCGGCCTGTCCAGCCGCGCGAACCGCTCACCCGTCTCCAGCACCTTTATCTTGGCATGGCCTTGGTGGTGGGGCTTCTGATCCTTCTGGCCCTGGCCTGGACGGTCCGCCAATGGCAGGTGAAAACGCTGTCGAGTCCTGTCACAAGCACCACCACCCAGATACAGACAAATGTTTTATCCCAGGCTCGTACCGCAAGCAGACCAGATGCTTCTCTTATTCCTGAAGCAGCAATGGCCCGCGGTTCACATGTGATTGTCGGCTGCACCAGCCGTCTGTTGCAGGTTAATCCGCTCTTTCTGGGTTCTCAGGAAGAACGCGACGCAGCTTCGCTGTTATTTGAATCGCTGCTGCAGATGGGACCGGATGGTCAGCCCCAGTTCGAACTGGCACGGGATCAGGTTTTTGATCTCGATTCCCACCAGCTGACTTTCCAGTTGCGTGATGACCATTTTTTCAATGATGGCAGCGTCCTGACTGCAGCTGACGTGGCCTGGACCTACCAGCTCATCCTGTCCGATTCTTATGACGGACCTTTGAAACCCTATCTGGCAGCGATCAGCCATGTCACAGTTGATGCTGTGCAGCAAGTGACCTTTCAGCTCAGAGACTGGGTCACAGAACCTGATCCAGCCTGGTTCACGGTCGGGATCCTGCACGCCAAGTCCTACCCTGCTGACCTCGACCGAGTTTTCGAGCTGGGACAGGATTCTCCTTTGCCAGATGGCAGCGGTGCTTACCGCCTGGTGGAACTTTCAGACGGCGGTGCGTTGCTGGAACTGCGTCCGGGCTTTGCCGGAGAGATCACCTCGATCGAATTTCGCCCGATCGATCCCGCTGCGCAATTCGACCTGCTCCAGTCAGGCGCCATTGATATCACCACCAGTGCCTGGAATGCCCGCACGCAAGAGCGTTTGGACAGCCTGCCCGGCTATGGCACCCACGTGTTCACGGCCACGTCAGCCTACGTGCTGGTCAATCGCACCCGTGGCGGTGGAGGGCGGCTGGACCAGACGGATCTCCAGGTCGCCCTTCTGGCTGCACTGTCAAGGCAACAGCTGGATGCCGGACAAAATGCCTTGCTGGCAGAACTGGGTCATGAACCATTAACTTGTCCGTTTTATCGCGGCATCGACGACGCCAGCGAATCCTTGTATCTCCAGGATGCCCAGACCGCTCTGAAACCGTTGCAATCACTCGGTCTGGAAATCGGCTATGAACCGCTCGACTGGCCAGAGCTGGCCAGCATGGCCCTGGAAAATCGATACGACCTGATGGTGATCCCGACGCCTGCCAACGAAAAACTACCGTCTGGTTCGGTCCTGCTGACCGGGAAATCCAGTATCAGGACAATGGTCGAAGCCAATGCCTTGCCCGGTGCCAGCCAGGATAAAGTTCTGTTCTACAGCCAGCGTCTGTCCCAGCTCATGATAAACCCCCACGCTTTCCCTCTGGCTGGTTCCTCCCTTGGCTGGACGGACCGGATCGAAAATGTGCGGCTTTCCTCCGTTACCGATTGACCGCCAGGAAGCCAGACTGGATTGCACCCGATGAAAGGAGATCTTGGATGACCGACATTGCCAGAAGTTTTTTCGCGATCCGCCTCGCCCAATTACGTCGACGGCGCAAATTGCACCAGGGCGCTGTGGCAGATCAGCTTGGGATCCCGCGCAGCACGTATGCCAGCTATGAAAATGGCATTCGCGAGCCGAATCCTGCCACCCTCGTGTATCTTGCCTCGCGACTGGGGGTTTCCGTCGATTACCTGACGGGCAATTCTGATTTCGAATTGCCGGTGGAATCAGGCGTTAAGTATGGCATTCTCCGCCAAATCCGCCATGTCAAAGATGACGATCTCCAGCCCTATACCCCTCGGTTGGAACAGCCACCTTATGTTGCTGACAGCGATCGCGGGCCGGGTTATTCTCCCGGGAGCTGATGCTTGCAGAAGCTGACCCTGCCGGGGCTCAGGCTAGGAATGCAGGCATGAAAAGACCGCCTCGATCCGGATGGATCGGGGCGGTCTCTTTTTTGGTTTGCTCTACCTCGAAATGGCTGCTGTCAGTGCTGATGTGTCTTGATCTGGATCAGGCAGGTTACTCCGCACTGCCATTGAGCAGGGCGGTGTTGGCTTCGATGACCGGAACCGGAGTGATATTGCGGTAACGGGCCATGCCAGTACCAGCCGGGATCAGCTTACCAATGATGACATTTTCCTTCAGGCCCAGCAGCGGATCGATCTTGCCCTTGACGGCCGCATCGGTCAGGACGCGGGTGGTCTCCTGGAAGGAGGCTGCCGACAGGAAGGAATCGGTGGCCAGTGAGGCCTTGGTAATGCCGAGCAGGACACGCTTACCGCTGGCCGGGGTCTGGCCGATGGCAATGACACGGTCATTTTCGCGCATGAATTCGAACATGTCGACCATGCTGCCGGTCATCAATTCGGTTTCGCCCGGATCATCGATGCGGATCTTGCGCATCATCTGGCGGGTGATAATCTCGATGTGCTTATCATTGATCTCAACACCGTTGTTCTTGTAAACCTTGAGAACCTCGCGGATGATGTAGCGCTGGACACCGGAGACGCCTTTGATGCGCATGATGTCGTGCGGGTTCAGGGAACCATCGGTGATCTGGTCGCCTGCTTCGAGCGTGTCACCCGTATTGACGATCAGCGGGGAGCTGAGCGGGATGGTGTAGACTTTGGTCTCGCCATCGGGAGCAGTAATCGTGACATCCCGCTTGCGCTTGGCTGTCTCCTCAACTTTAACCACACCGGCAATATCGGTGATGATAGACTGGCCTTTCGGCTTTCTGGCTTCGAACAGTTCTTCAACACGCGGCAAACCTTGTGTGATGTCGTCGCCGGATGCGATACCACCGGTATGGAAGGTACGCATGGTCAGCTGGGTGCCAGGTTCACCGATCGACTGCGCGGCCATGATGCCGACAGCTTCACCACCGACGGCCGGCTCTCCAGTCGCCAGGTTGAGACCATAGCAATGGGCGCAGACACCGATACGGGCGTTACAGTTCAGGATGGAACGGATCGGGACCTTGGTCAAGCCGCTCTTGACGATCTGGGCAGCGATCTTTTCCGTGATCAGGCCGTTTTTCACAACCAGGATTTCCCCGGTTTCCGGATGGGCGACCTCAAGGGCTGCATAGCGGCCGACGATACGGTCTTCGAGGGATTTGACCACACGCTTTGATTTGCTGCTGCCACCAACAGTGACTTCACGGACAATGACATATTCTTCCGTGCCGCAATCGACTTCGCGGATGATGACATCCTGGGCAACATCGACCAGACGGCGGGTCAGGTAACCCGAGTCAGCCGTTTTCAGAGCAGTATCGGACAGGGCTTTGCGGGCACCGTGCGAGGAGATGAAGAACTCCAGGACGTTCATGCCTTCGCGCAAGTTGGACTTGATCGGAATTTCAATCGTCTTGCCTGAAGTATCGGACATGTTGCCGCGCATACCGGCCAGCTGCTTGATCTGGTTGATGTTACCACGGGCACCGGACTGGGACATC
>SABL01000071.1 GCA_009928985.1 Clostridia bacterium | reverse complement strand
TGGCTGCGATCTGGCAGGCTTTTGGCTGGGATGTCCAGGTGGTCACTGATGGCAATGATGTGGAAAGTCTCCTTTCTGCCCTTAAGGCCATCCTGCAATCGGATGTGGCCAAACCCCATCTGATCATTGCCCACACGGTCAAAGGCAAGGGGATCTCCTTTATGGAGAACAATCTGGGCTGGCATGCCGCTCCGATCAACCGGGAACAATACGAAAAGGCCCAGTCTGATCTGGAACTGGCTTGAGGAGGCATTGAACATGGAAAAGATAACACTGGAAAAACTGCAGGAATGGTCCAAGAATGGCCACCGCACGGCTGTCGGTGAAGCCATGGTGCTTCTGGGGCATGAAAATAGCAATGTGTATGCTTTGACCGCAGACACCACGCCTACCGCGCGACTGACGAATTTTCTGAAAGCGTTTCCCGACCGTCTGTTTGACGTCGGTATCGCCGAACAAAATCTGATCGACTTTTCAGCAGGCCTGGCCAAAGAAGGCCTGATGCCCTTTGCGGTGACCCTGGCTGCTTTTGCCCCCATGCGCTGTGCCGAGCAGATGCGCATCGCGATCGGTTACATGAACTTGAACGCCAAAGTGATCGGGATCGAGGCCGGTGTCCGGTTCGGTCCGCTTGGCAACACCCATTTTGCGATGGATGACTTGGCGGTCGCGCGAGCCTTGCCCAATTTCACCGTGCTTTCGCCATCCGACCCGCACCAGATCTACAAAGCCCTGTTTGCTGCCGCAGACCATGATGGACCGGTTTACATCCGGCTCACTGGCGCCCCGGGCTTTCCCATCCTTTATCCCGATGATTTCGAATTCAAGATCGGCCAGGCGATCGAATACCGGCCAGGCAAGGATGTGGCGATCATCGCCACCGGAGCGGTCCTGGCCCAGGCGATCGGGGCCGCGGATCTGCTGCAGGAAAAAGGCCTTTCCGTGCGGGTGATCGACATGCATACCATCAAGCCGCTGGACAAGGCCATGCTGGACCGTGTATTTGCCGAAAACCGGCTCGTGGTCACGGTTGAAGAGCATAGCGCAGTCGGCGGTCTTGGCAGTGCAGTAGCCGAATACAAGGCCGGTTTCGCGAAAGCACCCCGGCAGCTGATGTGCAATCTGGGCGACCGCTTCCAGAAGGTTGGAAGCTATGAGTTCCAGCTCCAGGAAAATGGCCTGACCGCGCCGGCCATTGCCCGGCTGATCGAAGAAAATCTGGCATAATAGAGGCAAGCTATTTTCCAGCGGAATGCGAGGACTTGCCATGCCTGAGCTGAACACGGATCCAGTTTTGCCACCTGCACACAACAGCCGTCTGACACTGGCCGAGATCAAGGACCTGTGGTCCCGGACGTACAACACAGATGGCAAGCCAGACTGGTCCCACCTGTTCCCGTATTATCATCCACAGATCATCTTCCAGGACTCGATCCAGCGGATCGAAGGGATGGAGGCTTTCCAGGCGATGTGCAAACGCCTGACCGACCGGTGCCAGTCTTTGCGGATGGACATTTTGTCCATGGCAGAGAACGGACCGGTCGTTCTGATGGACTGGCAAATGACCATGGCGTTCAAAAAATATCCAGACACCCCCGTCTATGGCGCAACGAAGCTAACCTTCAATGATGAGGGATTGATCATCGAGCAGCGTGATTATTACGACCTGTGGGGCGATATCTTCAACGGCATCCCGCGGTTCAACCAGATGTACCGCAGGTTCATGCACAAGAAATTCGGCTGATCAGGCTGCAGAAATGAAGGGAATGCCGTGCCATGAAACGAGAACTGCCCGATGAATTGAAATTCCTCACCAATCGCAATTTGCCGCAAAAGCCCTTTGCCAAATCGATGAATGGCAAAATCTGTGTCATTACCGGTGCCACTTCAGGCGTCGGCCTGGAGACAGCGCGCGCGCTGGCCAGCCATGGTGCGCAGCTGGTTTTGGTCAGTCGAAGCCAGGAGAAGGCAGACCGTATTGCTCGAGAGCTCAGGTCGATGTGGAACATTGAGGTGGACAGCATCCTGGCCGATTTTTCCGACCTGGATCAGGTGCGCCAGGCGGCCAACACCCTCCTCGAACGGTATCCGCGAATCGATGTGCTGATCAATTGCGCGGGCATGCATTCCACCCGGAAAACGCATACGCCAGCTGGTTTTGAAACGGTCTTCTGTGTCAACCATCTGGCCTCGTTCCTCCTGACCGCACTGCTTTTGGATCGAATGATCGCCAGTAGCCCGTCGAGAATCATCCAAGTCAACTCGGAAGGCCACCGCTTCAATGGCCTCGATCTTGGTGACCTTAGCTGGCAGAAAAGGCATTACACCGGCCTTCGCTCCTATGGCGCCTCGAAAACTGCCCAGCTGCTGACAGTCTGGGAATTCGCCGATTTGCTGCAGGACACGGGCGTGACGATCAATGCCGTCCATCCCGGTGATGTCAAAACCAATATCGGGAATAATAACGGCTGGCTCTACCGGATCTTTACCCATTACGTCACCGGCCTTTTCCTCAAAGACGCTGTCATCTCCGGGCCGGCACTCGGCTATTTGGCTTCGGCGCCGGAACTGGCCGCCGTCTCCGGGCAATTTTTCCACCTGACCCACGAAGAAAAGCCGGCTCCGCATGCACTGGACCGGGAGATGGGCCAGCGGGTGTGGGTGACCAGTTTGCAGTTGACGGGCTTGCCAGCTGATTTTGGCAAGGACCTGCGCGGCTGACCTGAAATTGCACGATCCGGTGCCAGGGATTGAATGCAATCGTGTGCTCGCGCGCAAGCGCCCCCCCCAGCGGTTATTTGACAATCTGATCTGCGGCCAATTTGCCGGTCAGGATAGAGATCGGCAGGCCGGAAGGGCTGTAGGTCCATTGACCGGCCTGGTAGACATGAGGGATCGGGGTCAGGACGGACTGAGCAATTTTTGGCATGCTGTGGATAGCGGGGATCTCTTGATTGGTAAAAGCCCAGCCAGTGATCGCGCCGTCGGTATTGCCAGTCAGTCGCTGCAAGGTCAGCGGCGTGGCCACAATCTGATGGATGACCTTGCCGGCTAGTCCCGGATAAATGGTCTGGTCGAGGATAGCGATGATTTTTCGGGCGCAGATTTCCTTGAACGATTCGTACCAGCCATTTTCGGAGATTTTCCGGACCAGCTGGTAGTCAAACAGCGTGCTGATGATCAAGCCGGTCTGACCGGGTGGCGCCAGACTCGGATCCCGCATGGCAGGGCAGGAAATCTCGAAGGTCGTCAGGTCAAGGTAATCGGAAATCCAGGCCTCGATCTCTTCGCGACTGCTGCCTGCAACTGGCTGGAGACTGGTCAGGCCAGTGGTGCGCGGTGTGTAGAAGAAATGCGGATTGGCGATGCTGGCAAAATAGTCCGGGTTCAGGTCCACGGCCAGATAGAGCGTCAGAATGGAGTCGCCTCCTGACTTGTCAGCCATGGTCTGGCGCTGCTTTGCGATGGCCTGACGGGTATTTGCATCGGCCAATTCTGATTCGTTCACGATCGCATAGAGCAACTTGAGATCAGCACACCAGATCAGATCCTGATAATCCCAGATTTGCCCCGAGCCATCCAGAACCTGCTGACTTAGCGGATCGATTTTGCAGATCTCTGTACTGCGGCGGATTTCGCCGCCGTGCTCGAGTATGAAATTCTGCAGCGTCTCAGCCAGGACGCCGGTGCCGCCATTGGGATACTGGTAATCGAGATAGAGGCTAAAATAGCTGAGGGCAAAAAAAGTGGGGGTAGCCTGGAAAAAATGCTGGGCGATCATGTCGATCAAGGCCTGGTTTTTTGAAATCTGCTGCAAATATTCACCAACCGGTTGACCGAGCCGGGCGATCTTGGGCATGGTCCAGAGGTACTTGAGCAGCCAGGGCAAAATCGTCTGGACCAGATAGCGCGGATTGTTTTTCAGATCCAGGAACAAGGGATTGTCGATCCCGTAAAGGACATCCATGTAACCCATGATCTTCTGGATTTCCTGGCCGAATGTCTCGATGTCCGTCTTGTTTTCCGGGAACTGGCTTTGCAACAGATCCAGGTAGTCGGCCAGACTGTCCTCGGATTTCAGCCGGATGACCTGGTCTTTGATCCCGATCGAAACGCCGTTTTTGATAAAAGGTATCTCGAGCCCCAGTTGACGCAGCATCGGCCTGACGATGCCGGAGTTCTCGATCGCGCGGATCCCGCCGTCAAAGGTGAAGCCCTGGTACTCGAATGAATTGACCAGTCCGCCAACTTTGTCCTGCTTTTCAAACAGGATGACCTTCCGGCCGGCCTGGCAGACAAACGCTGCTGCGGTCAATCCGGCCATGCCCCCGCCAATGATGAGAACAGGATGTTCCATGTCTATTGCCTCCCAGTATAGGTTTTATGTCAGGCTCTGGCGCTCTGGATGGCACCGAGCAAAAAACTGCTGCCAAAATAGACCAGCACACAGCCCAGTGCGGCCATCAAGATTCGATAGGGCTTATCTTTGAGAAATTGGCGGGTTTTCCCGACCAATGTGGAGACAAAGCCGTACCAGAGATAATCTGCACTGGAATGGCCAATGAAATAGATCAGGACCCCGATCAGACCAAAAGCTGTGAAAGATTTCAGGATGAAACCCAGGCCGATCACCGCCCACCATAACAGGAAATAGGGATTCGTCGCGGAGAGCAAGACGCCAGACAGGAACAGGCTGCTGGCGGGTGCGGCGCCACCCTCAGTCTGGACATGGACCTTGTTCCGGAGGGCGGCAATCACCATGTCCAGTCCCATGTACAACAGCAGCAGACCGCCCGCGACACCGATGATCAATTGAGCCAGACTTGACTGCAGCAGGCTGCCGAAACCTTGGAAAATCAGGATAACGACAGCAAGCTCCAAGGTCATATGGCCGAGCGTGATGACCCACCCGACACGCGGCCCGCCGGCCAGCGACTGGCGGATCGTATAGGTAAGCATCGGACCGGGCATCAAAGCCCCCGAGAGACCGACTGCCAGAGCTGAAAAATAGAGCACAAGCATGATGAGATGCCCTGAATTCCTTTCGAAAAAATGTTAAGAGCATTTTGTAATATTGTACACGATCCGATTGCCTGTGAGGTATGGCATAATGGCTTAGCTAGACCTGCTGCGTAAAAACTTAGGAGCTTCTTTGCCATGTCCCTGCCGGACCCATCTATCCATTGTGAAAACCAGCCAGAGAACCAGAAAACTCTCCAACACCTGTCGACCCCACACCAGCAAACGATCCTGACGATCGCCCTCCTGATCGCCCTCTATGCGATGCTGGCCATGTTTGACAATTTCAAAGGCATCTTCGTGCCTTATTTCAAGCAGGATTTTGCGATCAGCAATGCCCAGGTCGGGGTCCTGATGACGTCCAGCCTTTTAGCTTATGCGGTGTTCCAGTACATCTGCGGCATGCTGGTGGAACGATTTGGCCACAAGCGAGTCGTCAGCAGCGGGATCGTCGTGGCGATCCTGGCATTGCTCTTGATCGTCAACGCCCGGTCCTTTCCCCTGTTGCTGCTGGGCTTTTTCGCCCTGAACATCGGCTCCGCCACCTTCAATGTCGCGGTCAACACCCTGGGGCCCATGGTCCAGGTGGCTTCGACAGCGACCCTGATGAACATCATCAATTTCTCCTATGGAACCAGCAATACGATTTCTCAGAAAGCCGTTGGTCAGTTGCTCGCCAGAGGTGTTCGCTGGCCGTCGTTTTTCGTGTTTTTGATCGCTGCCGCAGCCCTGCTATTCATCTTTCTCCTGCTGATCCGTCTGCCGCAGTACCACCAGGAACATAAAGTGATCTACTCAAAAAAAGACCTGTTCAAAAACAAGTTCCTCTACCTGTACATCGTGGCGATCGGATTCTATCTGGCTGCGGAATATGGGACGGGCAACTGGTTTGTCAATTACATGAGCGATACGTATCAGCTCGGCGCGGATCTGCGCTCGACTTATGTGGCCCTGTTTTTCGGCCTGGAAACCGTCGGGCGCTTGTTCGGTGGCGTCGTCATCGATCGACTCGGCTACTATCGCAGCATCCTTGTCTGCGGACTGGGCGCCTTTGCCTTGACGCTCGCCGGGATCCTGATGGGCCGTAGCGGGCTTTTGATATTTGCCCTGGCTGGTCTGGGCTATTCGATCATCTATCCGACCATCATGCTGGCCTTTTACCATGTGTTCAAGGAGGCAGCCGTCTATGCCACTGGGCTGCTCCTGATGTCCGGGACGTTGCTGGCCATGCTGGTCAATCTCATCATCGGCATCGCCAATGACTACCTGGGATCCAGACTGGCTTTCTACGCGATCGCCCTTTGTCTGGCGATATTCCTCGCTGCCGTGTGGCAGATCTGGCAGTCATCCAGAAAAACACACACATCGATCTAAACGGAGGGGACACCATGTTCAGAGAAATGAGACGAAACAAACAGCTGCTTTCTGCCGCGGACACAATCGCTGTACTGGAGCGCTGCACCAATGGGATCCTGGCCTGCCACGGTGATGATGGCTATCCATACGCCGTACCGGTGAGCCCTGTCTATTCCAATGGCAAGATCTATTTCCACTCAGCCAAAGCTGGTCATAAAATGGACGCGATTCTCAACAATCCCAAGGTATCCTTTTCCGTCATCGACGAAGACACCATCGTGAGCGAGGAATACACGTCTTACTTCCGCAGTGCCATTGCTTTTGGCCGAGCCCGGATTGCAGAAGGCGAGGAGCGGCTCGCGTCCTTTGCCGCCCTGGTGGAAAAATTCTCCGGCGCCCAGCCAGCCTTAGAGAAGCAGATGAAAATCACCGAGTGCGATCATGCCCTGATGGTCGCCATCGATATCGAACATCTGACTGGCAAGGAAGCAATCGAATATGTGCGGGCCAAAGGTGGATAACTCATTTGACATCAACAAGGCAAATTTTACTCGCTTGTTGCTTGCTTTTTACATCTCATGATAGAGAGGATCGTGATATCTGCGGTAAAAAGAAGGTAGCAATGATTAGAGGATATAAAGCATGAAACGACTGAATATCGGGATCGATATCGATGGTACTCTGACTGAACCCTTTTACTGGCTGCGCCGGGCCAATGATTATTTCGGTACTTCCGTGAGCGAAAACGAGATTGTCGACTACGATTATCATCAGCCGCTCGGAGTCAGCCGACAAGAAAGCGATCGCTTCTATGATCAGTACGGCGAATTACTGCACTGGGAAGCCAAGGTCAGACCAGGCGCCCAATTGGTCATCCGTCGACTTTTTAAACAGCACAACATCCATTTCATCACAGCCCGGACTGAAGCTATGCGGCAGGTCAGCTTGGAATGGCTGAAGCAATATGACATACCCAATGACAGCCTGACCTTGCTGGGGAGCACTGAAAAAGTGGCAACGGCGAAACGGTTGCGCTGTGACTGGTTTATCGAGGATCGGTACGAAAACGCCGTGGCTCTGGCCGCAAGCAACGTCCCGGTCTTGCTGATTGACTGTTCCTACAATCGCAAGCCACTACCAGACAACGTGATCCGGATCAACAGCTGGAGCCAGGTCGAAAGCTATATTGATACAACTGTCTCAATGGGCAACTGGGAACTGGCCCTGTAAGGCGACGCGCTTCCCTCTCCATTCGTTGATCTTACTCGTCAATGCCGACCTTGGCCTTGAGGTCGTCGATGGCTGTGATCAGACGCTCCATTTTGTCTTCATCCGTATCGTCAACCAGCTGCTATTCATGGAGATTTAGAGACCTTTCATGCCAGCCCCAGCAGCTGGGCACTGTTTTCCCAGAAAATGGCATGCTTTTCAGACTCGGTAAGACCTAAAACCTCGATCAGCCGGATCTCATCGGCTGGCTGCCACATCGGGTAATCGGAACCAAACAGGATCCGGTCGATACCGAAAGCCTCGAGCAGCCGGAAAACCTCGTCCGCTTGCATGAAGGGCAATGAACTGCTCGTGTCGACAAAAATGTTTGGCAAGCCGGCGAGTGATTCGATGGCCTCGGGCCACTGGCTCCAGCCGCCAAAATGGGCAGCGATGATCTGGGTCTCCGGGAACGCGAGCGCCAGATGGCGGATCTTTTTCGGATGGGAAAAATCATACCGTGGATCGCCCGCGTGGATGAGGATGGGAAGCCGTCCCTTCAACTGATGACAGAGCTCGTGCATGAACGGCGAGTCTGCTGCAACTTGCTGGAAATCAGGGTGCATTTTGATCCCGCGCAGGTCATTGCCGAGGATGATCTCCAGTGTTTGTTCGATCTCGGCTGCATTCATATCTGGATGCAGGGTGCCGAATCCGATCAGGGAAGGCACCTGCTGGCATTTGGCCATGAACCGGTTGATCGAATCGACCTGTTCCAGCCGGGTCGCAGTTGAAAAGACGACACTGAAATCCACACCAGCCCGCTCATTGGAAGCAAGCAAATCGCTGACCGTCCCTGGCCTGGCCATCGGGATCTGGTAAAAGTCGCTGATAGAAGCGACGGCCAGATGGGCTATTTTCTCCGGGAAAACATGGGCGTGGATATCGATAATCGGTTGATTAGACATCAGAAGTCACTTTCGCAGGTGAATCGGCGCTGTCACCATGGATTTCCAAGTGAACATTGACCTCAAACATAAACTGGGGCAGCATTGTCCGATAGAGCTCTGCCAATTCACCGAGAATGAAGGTGTCGTCAGCTGGCTTTTGGATCGGCAAATAAACGATATCATAGTGGACCCCAAAAATCACGCCATTCACATGGCTATGGACAAAACCATTGCGGCCGTAAAAATCGATCCGCCGCTGCCGGGTCTCTCTCTCGGCCGCGTCCTTGCCATCAGCTGCATGCTCAACCTCCGCCAGGATGCCGGCTGTAGCCGGCAATTCGCTGCTCAAACCCTGCAGCAACCGGCTGCCATAGCCCCTGCCGCGAGCGTCTGCGACAGCCGCAAAGTAATCAAGCAGCAAACAGGTGCCTTGCTCACCACGGGCCAGGAAGGCATAGGCTTTCAGGCTTTCGTTACTGTCGTCGAACAAGCCGTAACAGAGATAGAGGTTTCGTTTATAGAGGTTCTTGATGACAAAAAGCGGCTTGCGCTCATTGTCCGGGAAGTCGCACTTGAGATGGTGGTGATAGACTTCGCTGATTTCATGGATCGATAGCTGTTTGATAATCATGACTGTTTGCTCCAACGGTCGATAGAGACATGTTATCATGGAGCCATTCGTGGATCGAGGTTGATTTTTGAAACGTATCAGATCAATCCTGATTATCCTGATCCTTCTGATTTCTATTGCGGGACCAGCCTCCGCCAACAGATTTCTGAACCTTACCCATTAAAAATCAGCAATGACGATCTTTTTCATTTCCATCAATTTCGAAAATGCGCCAGGCTTTTCCATCAGCTCGGCCATATTCGTGGGTACGATCTGCCAACTGAGACCAAATGAATCCTTGCACCAGCCACATTGGTTGAAAATGGGATCATGGGCCAGTTTTTCCCAGAAATAATCGATTTCATCCTGGTCTTGGCAGTTAACTTGGAAAGAGACTGCTTCGTTGAATGTAAAATCCTGTTCGACTCCAGAATCCATCGCCGTAAACCACTGCCCTGCCAGCATGAATTCACCAAACATCAGCGATCCAGATTTGGCAGGTCCAGTGGGTTCGTCATACCTGGCCAATAAGCCCGCTTTGGCATGCTCAAACACAGAGACATAGAAATGGATCGCCTCCTCGGCGCGATTGACTTTGTCGCCGCCGAACAGCAGGGAGGGGATGATGAACGGGCGGGGCTCGCCGCTGGGATCCGTCAGGATCAATTGCCAAGTCAGACCGTAGCGATCCTGGACCCAGCCGTAGCGCGGACTGAATGGATAGCTGTCCAGAGGCATCAGGACGTCACCATCAGCGCTCAATTTTTGCCAAAGCTCTTCGAGACGAGCTGCCGCTTTTTCATCCCGTGATGGATCAAAGTTCACCATAAAAGAGATCGATGGATTGAAAGAAAACTCTGGTCCAGCATTGATCGCGACAAAAGGCTGCTGCCCCAGTTCGAATTCAACTGTCAGGACCTTGCCGGCCAGCTCGAGCTGAAAATCGGCGAGCCCTTCGGCCGGGTTTGGGGGGTAGAAAGATCTGCCTGTTATTTTGCTATCGGGAAAGGCAGTGATATAAAAATCGACTGCTTCGCTGGCATTGCCGTTGAACCAAAGGTTTGGAATAATTTTCTGGATCATATTGGTGACCCTCCTATCATTTTGCATCTGAATATATCATGCAAACTATGATATATATTCGCTTTTATCATGGATGATCTCACGATAAACTGTTCGTGGCGGAAGTTCAAGTCGTCTATAACGTGCAATCCGATTGGAGATAATCGACGATGCAAAAAGCGTACATTAAATATATCCTGGCCTTGCTGCTTTTTGGCTCCAATGGCATCGTAGCCAGTTGGATCGATCTGCCCAGCACGCAGATCGTGTTGCTGAGGACATTCATCGGCAGTCTGCTCTTGCTGATGCTTTTCAAGCTAAGCCAAGCTCAATTGACTTTTTGGCAAAACAGGCGTCATCTGTCTTTCCTCATTCTTTCAGGCATGGCGATGGGCGCCAGCTGGATGTTCCTCTATGAAGCCTATCAGCTGATCGGTGTCAGCCTGGCAACCCTGGCCTACTATTGTGGTCCGATGATTGTCATGGTCCTATCGCCACTTCTGTTCCGGGAAAATCTGACCTTGTCAAAGCTGATGGGTTTTGCCGTTGTATTGGCCGGCTTTTTTCTAATCAATCACCAGGCTTATCAGGATGGAAAATCGGCCCTCGGTTTGTTTTATGGTGGCTTGTCAGCGGTCTTGTATGCTGTGATGGTCATCCTGAATAAAAAGGCGAAGAGCATTCAGGGTCTGGAAAATGCCATGCTCCAGTTGCTGGTCAGTTTTCTGACCGTTGCAGTCTATGTAGGTCTGCGGCAGGGATATATAATCCATATACCAGGTGGCAGTTGGCTGCCGATCCTCATCCTGGGTCTTGTGAATACCGGCATGGGGTGCTATTTGTATTTCTCTTCAATTGGCCATCTGCCGGTTCAGACTGTCGCCGTCAGCGGCTATCTGGATCCATTGGCCGCTGTCCTGCTCTCAGTTGCTTTGTTAGGAGAAGTCTTGCAGCCGGTCCAGATCCTGGGTGCGTTCCTCATCTTGGCTGGTGCTTTCGTTGGGGAAGGCTTGTGGTGCCGGCGAGAGGCTCGAGGGGCGTGAAGGCGTGAGGAGAGCTAGCTGTGCGAGGCGTGAAGCGGCGAGAGGGTGCCCTCATGAAAACCAAGCAAAATGCCCCCGTCTCTGCTACAATGATCTTCAGTTTTCGCGATGCTTTTTGAGATTATTTTTACAAGAGGTTTTCCGGGATGAGTTTGTTGACTGTTGAAGGGTTGAGTCATGGCTTTGGTGATCGGGCCATTTTCGAAGATGTGACGTTCCGCCTGCTCC
>SABL01000070.1 GCA_009928985.1 Clostridia bacterium | reverse complement strand
ACAGCAAGCAGGGAGGAGGTCATCCATCATGGCAGTGTTCAATTACCGGGCCATCGGCGCCAATGGCGAATCCGTCAGCGGCAAACTCAATGCCAAAGACCGCGCAGAAGTCCTGGGCATGTTGCGCGAAAAATCCTGGCGCCCGATCTCCGTCGAGCAGAAGCGTGAAGTCCAGGAGATCAGCTTCGCTGCCCTGTCCGGCAAGATCGGTACGAAAGATGTCGCCGTATTCTGCCGCCAGTTCTACACCATGCTCAATTCCGGCATCAGCATCATTCAGTGCCTCGACATCCTGCGCCAACAGTTCGATAACAAGAAAATGCGCGCCATCATCAGCGAAGTTTATGAACTGGTGCAAAAAGGCGCCAGCCTATCGGACTCGATGCGCCAATACAAAAACGCCTTCCCCGAACTCTTGATCAACATGGTCGACGCCGGTGAAGCCAGCGGCAACCTCGACACGATCCTCGGTCGCATGGCGGAACATTATGAGAAGGACACCCGCCTGCGCCGTAAAGTCGTCGGCGCGATGATCTACCCGGCTGTCCTGATGTCGGTCACAGTGTTGGTGGTTATTTTCCTCTTAACATTCGTCCTGCCAACGTTCATCCAGATGTTCGAGTCAAGTGGGGTGGAGTTGCCGTTCATGACCCGGATGTTACTGGGACTAAGTGGATTTATCCGCACGTTCTGGTATCTCGTTCTGGGTGGATTGATCCTGCTGATCTGGTGGATCCGCCACATGACAAAGACGGACCGCGGCATGTACTTCTTTGACTCCCTGAAGCTGAAACTTCCGATTATCAGTCCGGTCATGATTCGGATTGCGACGACGCGATTTACACGGACACTCTCGACTCTCTTGGTCAGCGGCATTCCATTGATGAATGGTATGGAAATTACTTCGAAAGTCATTGGTAACAAGGTGATCGAGAAAACGATCCTCTCCGTGCGTGAGGACATTCGCAAAGGGTATGACTTGGCTGGCCCGATCAAGCGCAGCAAGCAATTCCCGCCGATGGTGGATAGTATGATCAAGATCGGTGAGGAATCCGGTTCGCTGGATGACGCACTGAGACGGACGGCGGATTTCTATGATGAAGAAGTCGACGCTGCGATTCAGCGCATGACGACTATGCTCGAGCCATTGCTAATAGTGTTCATGGCCTTGGTTGTTGGATCGATTATTATTGCAATCATACAACCGATGTTCGGTATGTATGAAATGATTGGATAATGTATCTCTGAAAAGAGTTTAATACATCTTATTTATGAAAGAGGTGTTGTGGAATTAAAGTTAAGTGTAGACATGACCAGTGAATCATTATGGACTGGTCAAAGAACAAACGCAGATCTTAAACCACAACAAAACAAGGAGGAACCCACATGAAAAACACGAAACTACAGAATCCATCTCTAAGGAAGCGTAAAGGCTTCACGCTGATCGAACTGATTGTTGTTATTGCCATTTTGGCGATATTAGCTGCAATTGCGATTCCGACGTTTTTAGGCCAACTTGAAAGAGCAAGAAAAGCAACACACAATGCTAATGTTATGACTTTAAGAAGTTCTGCAGCTGTAGCTATTGCTGAAAATGGAAAACCAACAGCAAATGTTTCATGGACTAGTGCTGCAGATGTAGAAACGGATACTAGATTCAATTCCGCTGGATATGTAGATACTTGGCCAACAGTTCCAACAGGTATAACTGGAATTACATATCCAGCTACGTACACTGTAACAATAGCAGCTGCAGATGGAGCAATAGCTGTTACTCCTGCTAAAGTGTCATAGTTTTAAATAGCAACTTACATGGATGCACAATTATGTGCATCCATGTATAATTGCCTATTATTTAAATTCTGTGCATATTTAAACAATAATTAGATGATCAGTTGTCTTAACATAGTAGGATTCAGTTTTCTTTTAGTTTGATTCCATAGGGCGCAGAAATACAAATTAATCTAGAGCCAATCGCACTATACATTGCAAAATATTTACCACCAAAGGGTGAATAATAAATTTGGGAAATGAATCAATGAATAATAAACGAGATGGTTTCTCATTGATTGAATTAATCGTTGTAGTATCTATTCTTGCATTAATGGCAGCTATCGCGATTCCGATATTTATTAATCAGATTAATCAAGCCAGGATTGTGACTCACAATGCCAACATAGCGGTGTTGGAGAGTAGTGCTAGATTAGCAATGGCTGCACACGGTTTTCCAACAACCAATGTTCAATGGCCGGATGTTGATGGAACGAATGAAGCAGGATATGAACTTGAAAAGTACATTACCGAATGGCCTTCATTGCCAGAAGGAATAACTTACGACCAAGGCTTTTTTGGTGGAAGTACTGTTAGCTATGAAGTGATAATAAATACTAGTGGAACAATTAAAGTCTCGCCAGCTAAGGAAACATGAAACATCAAATAAAAAGAAGGTGACGCACGTGAGTTCTGGAAAGGTTCTTTCCATCGATATCGGCAAGGGTACGATCCACCTCGTCGTTGGCAGCAATAAGAATGGGATCCTGGAGGTCGATTCGGCGTTTTCCATCCCGACTCCGGAAGGCGCTGTCAAGGAAGGGATGATCCTGGACCGCAGCGCGCTGGCCTTCGCGATCAATGAACTGATCAAGGAAAGCGGTATCAAGGTCAGCAAGGGGATCGTCTCGGTCAAGAGCACCTCGATCATCACCCGTGAACTGACCATGCCCGAGGTTCCGCCGGCAGACATCCTGCCCCTGATCCTGTTGGAAATGGAGCAGTATCTGCCCAATATTGCCAAAGACTACCGCACCGGTGTGACCCTGATCGAGTCGCAGGTCGGTGCCGGCGCCCGCCAGAATAAGGTCCGCGTGTTTGCGATGCCGGACACTATGGCGGAGGAATACGCCAGTCTTCTCAAGGATTGCCATCTCAAACCCCTTTACCTCGACGTGCATGCCAACGGACTGAACAAGCTCGTCCAGCGCACGGTCGCAGCCAACAAAGACAAAGTTGGCGGCTGGGACTGGAAACTCGCCGCTTTTGTAGACCTCGGTAAGGAACTGACCGAGATCTCGATACTCAATTCAGAGAAATTGCTCTTCACCCGCCAGGTCCCGTACGGCAGTGCCTTCATGGACACCGAGCTGATGCGCCAGACCGGTACCAGCGAGACGGCCCTTGTGACCAAGAAACAGGAACTGGTCGATCTGGTGCGCAGCGAATTCGTCAGTGAAGAAGCCAGAAAATTCAACGACATCGTCCGGCCCTATGTCAGCCGGGTCACGAACGAGATCCAGACCGTGATCCAATTCTATTCCGGCCGTGTCGCTGAAAAACGCCCCGAGATCATCTACCTGTTCGGCGGCAATGCCCACCTCAAATCCCTCGCTGAGCTGATGGAACAGGCCATCGGTATCCCGGTACGGGTCTGGAACGACACCCCGGCGATCCATGTGTCAGTCAAAGCCGGCGCTCTTGATGTCATCAACTACGTCAATGCCTGTGCGGCATTCTACAGAAATGACTGAAGGGAGGTGAGGCGAGCATGAAAGATCTCAATTTTTTCATCAATCCCCATGCGAAAAAGGATCATACCCCAATTGGCCGCATCCTGATCATCGCCATTGTGGTGATCGCCCTGGCTGTGGGTGGCCTGTACTTTTTCCTCAATAACCTCAACACCGTTCTGCGCCAGGAGATCCAGTCCCTGGAGGACGAGTTGAATTCCCCGGCAGTCGTCGCCAAGCTCGACGAGGTCAATGCCGTCAGCAAACAGCTCTCGCTCCTGAAACGCTATGACGAGGGCTTGACCACGATCGCAGGCGCCCTCCAGATCGATGACCGGATCGAGAAAGCAACCCTCGACACGATTGCCGCTGCGATCCCGGAGACGGTCACCCTGAGCAACTTGACGATCACGTCCAGCGACCTGATGCTCGAGGCCACCTCGACCGACCTCACGGCCAATGCCGAGCTCGTGCGCAACTTCAAGGACACCGGCCTGTTTGCCACCGTCGAGCTCCTCTCGGCTACCAGCAGTGATGATGAAGAAGCCCAGCCGGACGACCGGACCATCGTCATCCATGCGACCCTTCAGGAGGTGATGGCGGAATGAAACTTTCCACACGTGAACAATTCCTGCTCGCCATCCTGGCCATCATCGCCTTGCTCGCGGTCGGCTACTACCTCGTCTACCTGCCGATGTGGGAGACCCATGAACAGCTCGTGGTCCAGCGCGATGAGGTCCAGATGACCTATGACGAAACCATGGCCAAGATCGCCACGCTCGACAAAATGAAGGACGAAGTCGCCACGCTCTCGGCTCAGGTGGTCGAGCGGACGAAAGTCTACTACCCCTCGGTCATCCAGGAAAAACTGATGCTGACCTTGAACGACCTCTACAGTGCCAGTGATGTTGCTGTTTCAGACGAGGCCTTCACCCTGATGGTCACCCATGATCTGCCCCGCGCACCTGGAGAGGCTCCGGCCGCAGATCCCAACAGCCTCGGCGTCATTGTTCGCGAGTACAACGCTTCCTTGTCTGGAGCCGCTGCAGAGTCGGCCGAAGATGAAGCTGCACCGGCTAATCCTGCCGGGGAAGAAGAAACCGCTGCGATGCAGGCCGCGGTGACCTCGATCGAGTCGATGAACCTTAATGTCACGTTCCAGGCGACCTATGCCCAAGCCATCGACTGGATGCGCCTGGTTGAGGAACAGGACCGCTCGGTTCAGTTCCAGAGCCTGAACCTGACCAAAAGCGACGCGACTGAGCAAACAATCACCGACGAAAATGGCAATCCAGTGACCGTAGCTGTACCCAACGGCCTGCTCGATTGCAATGTCAGCCTGGCCTTCAATGCCATTCCGAAACTGGTCACCCAGGACGAGGAATACGAGGCCTGGGAACTGACCGGCCCCTATGGCAAAGAGGATCCCTTCGCTGCTGCTGACACCGATTCCTGATGTTTGAAAATTCCCCACTGTAGGAGGCCCAGATGACGAAACTGACTCTATTTCTTGCTGACCTGCCAGTCAATTGGGTCTTGACCGGAACCGCAACCCTGATTTTTCTCTTGGCAATCGCCGGCTGGATCACGTGTGATCTGGCCGGTTTTGCACATCTGTTCCGCTCGATCCAGAAGGTTCGCCAGGAAATCGCCCAATTGTGGAAACGCGATCCGGTCGAGAACCTCAAGCTGCTCCGCTCCCAGGCCACCACGGAACGGCTCGGACTTCTGTCGCCGGCGATTGTGCGCTCGATCATCAACGATTCGAACGGTCAGCCTTATGCGCTGGCCGATCTCACGGTCAATCTCAATCCCCGGACCTTGATCCGCCACACGCCACACCGCGGCCTGGTCATGCCCGCTTTTGTGCTGATGTCTTCGATCACCGTGATCGGGACACTCACTGCCATCTACAGTCAGAACCAGAACGATCCGGACGCCAGCCTGATGCCGATTTTCCTGACCGCAAGTTTTGCTGCTTTCCTGATCCTGTTGTTCCGCGCCCTCGACCAGATCAAGATCCACCGGGCCACGGTCGAGATCGAGGCCCTGCAGGACATGCTGTCGCATCATTTCATCGTCATGAGCGATGCCCAGGTCCAGTACCGGATCCTGGCCGACCAGAGATCCCTGATCGACCAGATCCAGAACCTCGGTCCGTCCCTGAGCTCGGCGATGGCTGACGCGACCCAGAAACAGATGGTGCCGGTCATCCGCAACATGAGCCAGTCCTTCGACCAAGCGGTCAAGCACGTCAACGAACAGCAACAGCAGGGGATCGGCAAGCTGGCAGCCCATTTCGCCCGCCAGCTCGACCAGCTCCTGGGCGAACACCTGACGGACCTGTCAGCATCGATTGCTGCGCTCAATGAGCTTCATGCCACCGCCGCCAACCGGACGCAGGAACTCCTCACCGCGATCGACCAGTCCACCGGCCTGCAGCAGGACGCCCAGCAGTCAGCCCACACCATTCTCGAGGGCCTGTCCGCTTCCCATCAGGCAGTTATCGCAAGCACCACCCGGCTCAATGAGGTCTTCAGCGCCAGCTCCAGTCAGCTGAGCCAGGTTTTTGCCGATAGTGCCGGCCAGATCCAGCACGTCTTTACCAGCAGCACCGATCAACTCAGCCAGGCGCTCGCGACCGGCACGACCAGCTTGACCACGACACTTGAGACTGGTGCAGCGAATTTGAACACGACGTATGAATCCGGCTCTGCCCGGATGGCCTCAACGTTCGAAACCAGCTCCACCAGCCTGGCAGCGACCTTTGACAGCGGCACCACCCGCATGGAGCAGATCCTGTCCGGTGGCTCGACCCAGCTCGAGCAGCTCCTTGCTGCCAGCGCCGCTCAGGTCCAGGCCGCCGCTGCGGCCAGTGCCGTCCAGGTCAGTGAGACCTATGTCACCGGCGCCGATCGTCTCCAGGCTGCCTTCAATGCCGGCAGCGATCTCCTGAACAGTCGCTTCGCCGAGGGTTCGAACCAGCTCCAGACCGCATTCAACGGCACGACCGAGCAATTCGCCAGCACGCTCCATACCAGTGCAGTCGAAGTCCAGGCAGCCCTGTCCCAGGGCTCCGAGCACCTGCGGGCGATTTTCACCCAAGGCTACGAACAAATGGAGTTGGCCTTCAAGTCCAGCGCCGATACCCTGACCCAGTCGCTCCAGGCGGGCAGCGCCTCGCTGCAGGACTCCTACCAGCAGAGCAGCGACCTGATCAACCAGCGTTTCGCCGAGGGCTCCAGTCAGCTGCAGGCCGCCTTCACCGGCTCGACCGAGCAGTTTGCCAGCACCCTGCACAACAGTGCAGTGGAGGTCCAGTCCGCACTCTCGCAGGGCTCGGAACAGCTGCGCTCAATTTTCACCCAGGGCTATGAGGAAATGGAATCGGCGTTCAAGAACAGCGCCGACAGTCTGACCTTGTCCCTGACCTCGGGCAGCACCAATCTGCAGGACTCCTACACCCAGAGCAGCGTCCTCCTGACCGACCTGTTCAACAAAGGCTCGAGCCAGCTACAGGCCGCCTTCACCGGTTCGACCGAGCAATTTGCCAGTACGCTGCATACCAGCGCGGTCGAAGTCCAGTCCGCACTCTCGCAGGGCTCGGAACAGCTACGCTCGATTTTCACCCAGGGCTACGAGGAGATGGAATCGGCCTTCAAGAACAGTGCCGAGTCCCTGACTCAATCCCTGACCACGGGCAGCACAAACCTGCAGGAGTCCTATACCAAGAGCAACGCCTTGCTCACCGATCTGTTCAACCATGGCTCGATGGCCCTGACCGAGTCGTTCTCGGCTGGCCAGGAGCAGCTTGTCCAGGCACTCACTGGCGCCACCGAGGCCCTCAGCCAGACCTTGGTCAAGAACAGCGACATGGTCGAGCAGCTCAAGGCCATCATTGAATCAAGCCAGGCTGATGCCCAGCGCATCCGGGAGGAACAAGTTGCAGTCGAGTCCCAGATCGGCGGTTACTTCGACCAGATGCATGTCCAGATCAACCGTCTCCAGGATGACCTGCAGGCCAATCTGGTCGACATTTTCGGTAAATACAACGACCTGTCCCAGATGACTCTGACCCAGTCGGACGAACAGTACCAGGATCTGATGACGCGCCTGACCGACAGTTCAACTGCCTTGATGAACACACTCGACGACCAGGTGCGCGACTTGACGTTCCTGGTGCGTGACGTGACCTCGGAAATCACCGGACTCAACAAATCGCTCGATGTGTCGGTCCAGAATTTCGGCGATCAGATCCAGCTCAGCACCCAGTCGACCTTCCAGTCCTTCGACCAGGGCCTGTCCGACATCGTGGCCCAGCTGACCGACACCGTACGCCTGATCGGCGATGCTGTCGACGACCTGCCCGGTGCGATCATCAGTGCCCGTGAGGTCCTGACCGATTCTGGTGCCACTTCCGCCAACCCGTCCATGACAGTCTGAGTTGGTTTTTGGCCATGAATGAGGTTATACCCTTTACCCCGACTCGCCTTCAGGCCCAGGTTGTTCTGACCCAGAATGCCCTGGGCTCTGCTCGTTTGAGCAACTGTCAGGCGAACCTCGTACCGGATGCCTTGCTGCGCCTCGTTCAACGTGCCAGCAGCCAGCCAGCCCTGATCCAGCGGGCCATGGCTTACACGATCCCGACCAGTCAGCTCCCCGGCCTGATCCCCTTGCTTGCCCGGGACGACGACCCGGCTTTGCAGCAGACCGCCCAAAGGCTCCTGTGCGTTCGGCTGCGCCCGCGTCTGGCCGATCCGATCTGGCAACACCTGCAGTGTGAACCGGAACGATTGGTCTACAGCGAGCTGATGCTCAATCTCGCACGCGATGTCCTGTCCTCCCACCATGGCCGGATCGCTGCCGATCTCGAGCCCAGTGTCGAACTGGCTGCCCGCACCCTGGCTGAGCACAATGGCCAGCCGCTGCCAGCAGCTGAGTTTGCCGCGACCAGCCGGCGCTATCTGGTCCAGCACGCCTGCTGCCGCTACCCGGTCGTCGATGTTCTCCAGCGCTTTCATCTCAATCTCTCCAGTCCCTGGGTCCGTGATCTGCTGATCGAGGCGTTCAGCCAGGCCAACGAAACCAGCCTGGGATTAAATACGCCCATTTTGTCCGACTGGCTTGCCTTGACCACACCCCTGCCCTGGGCGGTGATCAACCATTATGGACAAACCGTGCCAGCTGCGCGTTGGGAAGACCGCATCGGTCGTCTGGTGGAAAAAACACTGGCTGATATCGCAAGTCCATTCGATCCAGCAGCCAAGGCGTCCGTAACCGAACCAGCCCTTGTTGCCGCCGCCGAGACTGTCTTGACATCCCTTGCCGCCCGGCACTTTCAATCCTGGCGCAAACTCGACAGCCTGCGCCGCTTGCTCACAACATCACGCCAGATCGAGCTGCTCAGCCGTTTTTACTACCTGTTCCTGGAGCCAGCCCAGCTGCTTTCCCCGCAAACGGTGGTTATCCACTTGCCGCGCCTGGTCATTGTCCTGCGCCACGGCGAACCGCATTTCTACCTGTATCCGACCAAACTTTTTGCCGAAACCCAGACCCGCTGGCAAGAGCAAGCCGTGATCGAGGCCAATCTGGCCGCCCAGGATCTTGCGACTCCTCCCGCATCGGTCGACTCAGACCAATGGCCGATCGACCAGACCCTCGTCATCCCGGCCCGCCAGGCCTTGCTCAACGAGCAGGACAAGCACCTCGACGAACGCTCACTCGTTGATGAACTCGTCAACAATGAAAAAGTGAGCATCATCCAGCTTTTCCTGGACGATGCCCACTACCTCTTTGCACGGAAAATTTTCGAGGAAATTGCCTTTTTCGAAGGCATGCGACCGGACTGAATGCGAACCGCTGGGAACATTCACCAGCGCCCCAGCCGGTCAAAGGATATGGATCAATGCAGGACCTGCCATTTGCCGATCAACGGCAGCTGCTTGGCCTGACCATTCAGGCCATTGACCAGGCCCATGATGGCCAAAACCAGGACGGCAATACCGAAAATCGGCGACAAGATCCAGCCGATGATCGGGATGATCGCGAGCACAATCGAGCCCAAGGCACTGACAATCAGCAGCACCAGCCCCTGGTTGGCATGATAGCGGGCAAAGCGCGACTCGGGGCAGATGATCAAGGGCAAGAAGAAGAGGAAATACGCCAGTCCCGCCCAGACTTTGTTGGCCTGGATGTCTTCTGTGGCATACGCTTCCGTCGAGCTGCTCGTCTGAGCATTAAAAGCAGCCCACTGGGTGTTGTTGCTTGCACCGACTTTTTCGCCGCAATAGTTGCAGAATGTCGCATCATCTGCAATTTCCTTGCCGCATTTGCTGCATGTTTTGGCCATATCCGGCACCTCCTGTCATGGTCTGGCACCCATCGTGCCAATTCCTGGATTCATTATCCCAAAAGTTACAGGTTTTGTCAGCAAAAAGTGCAATGTTCTTAGACTGTGATGATGCGGTGCCAGCTCCTCGTTTTGGATCCCGCAGGCATTCGTGCCGGTTAATCTTTTTACAAATCAATCGTTTCATGTTATGCTGAAAGTGTCATCCAAAGACCTTTCAATGACACACATCCAGATCACAGACAGCCACTGTCCACAACTGAAAGGAGGCAGCATTTATGCTCAAAGATGTCCTCGGTGCCATGACCGGTGCCAACAAGAAACGGGAGAACCGCAAGATCGCCGCTGGTATCTCTGCCGGCGCACTCCTCGGTGCCGTTGCCGGAATCCTGTTCGCCCCCAAGGCAGGCAAGGAAACCCGTGAAGATATCCGGGTCGGCGCCCAGATCGGTGCCGAAAAAGCCAAAGAGGCCGCCAGCCACGCCGCCGAATTTGCCAAGGAAAAGTACGGCGAAGCCAAGGATAAATACGAGGAAGTCAAAGACACTGTCAAGCAGAAGATCCATCACGAGACCGCCACGACCCCAGAGGACGCCTCACCTGCCGCTGATGAACCGGAGAAAACCGAATAACCTCCCGTTCTTCCAGATGTGAAAGGAGGCGCCCGCATGGTCGTCACTATTGATCTGCTGTCGGTCCTTCAGGGTCTGCTGATTATTGCTGGCGTGGTCCTGGCCGTATTCCTGGTCATCGCCATCGCCCGTCTGGTCAAGGTCCTCGGTAGAGTCAACACCCTGCTTGGCCAGATCGACGCACCTGTCACCGAGACCATCCGCCAGCTGCCCGATCTGATCAGCAAAGTCGACCGGATCAGCGCTCACGTTGAAACCATCACCGACTCCGCCAAAACCTCAGTCCCCACCGTCCTGGATGACGTCCAGACCGTCACCGGCACCGTGCGCGAGAGCGTCACCAGCGTCGGATCAGCGGTCCATGACGTCTCAGAAGGCGTCCACGGCTTCTTCGCCGGATCCTCCGGAACCGCCGCCCACATCGGCTCAATCATGAGCATCGCCTCGACCCTGTTCGAGATCATGGGCCACATGTTCCCGAAGAAGACCACCAAGCGCCGCCGCCGCTAAGAACCCGCTGCAACCGCAGCAAGGATTAAAAATTCAGCATTCATTGAAAGCCTGGTAACTGGGGAAGACCCATCGCCAGGCTTTTGCTTTGGCATGCCCGACAGGTGCATAGACTCGAGCTGCTGAAGATTTCACTATAATCTGCCAGCTCAGGCTGGATGTCCGACCCCGCTTCCGGAAGCAGTGTCGGACCATGGCGAAGATCCGACACCTTTGCCGGAAGTAGTGTCGGACTAATTATTCGCAACTGGGGCACGAATCAAACCCTCAAAGCTCACAACCGCAGTGGTCTTCAGTCGGACAAGAGTTATATTTTCCGGTTTTGGTATCTGACCCTACTTCAGAAGCAATGTCAGATACCGAATCGGAAATCTGACAAAAACGAGGCTTGAAATCATACTGCTTCAGCTATTAGGAGGTTTCTTATAGAATATCATTCAATTTAAGGTCCGACCCCGCTTCCGGCA
This sequence comes from Clostridia bacterium, assembly GCA_009928985.1. GTDB lineage: Bacteria > Bacillota > Clostridia > Saccharofermentanales > UBA5734 > UBA5734. Next base: position 79 of record SABL01000070.1, on the reverse strand, counting down.
AAGGTGTCAGACTTCGCGGAACGCGCGGAACGTCCGACCCCGCTTCCGGCAAAGGTGTCAGACTTCGCGGAACGCGCGG
>SABL01000238.1 GCA_009928985.1 Clostridia bacterium | reverse complement strand
TATACCGTTCTGCTCTGTTTCACCCTGTTCAAGACCGGAAGTCTTGCCAAATCCATCTTTAATGCCCATTAAGCGAAAGGAGAAAAGCCTGTGGCCTATGTCCCTGTACCCAAGGATCTGACCAAGATCAAGACCAAGGTGATGCTCAATCTCACCAAGCGTCAACTGATTTCATTTCGCAGCGGTGCTCTTCTGGGAGTCCCGCTGTTTTTTCTTGCCAAGCCCCACATGAGTGTCAGTACGGCAGCGCTGCTCATGGTGCTGTCCATGCTGCCCTTTTTCCTGCTGGCCATGTATGAACGAAACGGTCAGCCCCTGGAAAAGATCCTCTATCAGCTCATTCAGAGCCGATTCATCCGACCGAAGAAGCGGCCCTACCGGACCGACAACTTCTATGCCGCCGTAGAGCGGCAAACCAATCTGGACAAGGAGGTAAAAGCGATTGTCCACCAAGAAAACCATCCAAAGAAAACTCAGCCGCGAGGAAAGAAATCGCATTGAAATCGCCATCGCCAGAGCCATGCGTGACAGCAAAGTTCCGGCAACGGCCCAGCAGACGATCCCTTACCTGCGCATGCATCCCGACGGCATCTGCCAGGCAACGGATGCCTTATATACCAAAACCATTCAGTTCCAGGACATCAACTACCAGCTGGCTCAGAACGAGGACAAGACGGCCATCTTTGACGGCTGGTGCGATTTTCTCAACTACTTTGACAGCTCCATCCGCTTTCAGTTCTCTTTCCTGAATCTGAGCGCCAGCATCGAGGAATTCGAGCAGTCCATCCTGATCCCTAACCAGAACGATGACTTTGATGACATCCGCGAAGAGTATGCCAATATGCTCCGAGGTCAGCTGGCCAAGGGCAACAACGGCCTGTCCAAGACCAAGTTCATCACCTTCGGCATTGAAGCGGAGAATCTTCGCACGGCGAAGCCCAGGCTGGAGCGCATCGAGAATGATCTCCTGAACAGCTTCAAGCGTCTTGGCGTCGCAGCAGATCCTTTGAGCGGCAAAGACCGCCTGAAGCTCCTGCACAGCATCTACCATCTGGACGGTCAGGAGCGCTTTCTCTTTGACTGGGACTGGCTGCCATTATCAGGCCTTTCCACCAAAGATTACATTGCGCCTTCATCCTTTGATTTTACTGAGAGCAGGAACTTTCGGATTGGTAGAAAGCATTGCTCTGTTTCCTTCCTGCAGATCCTGGCGCCTGAGCTCAACGACCGGATGCTGGCGGATTTTCTGTCCATGGACAACAGTCTGGTGGTTACCCTCCATATCCAGTCCATCGATCAGACCTCGGCCATCAAGACCATCAAGCGCAAAATCACCGATCTGGACCGGATGAAGATCGAGGAGCAGAAGAAGGCTGTCCGGTCCGGCTATGACATGGACATCATCCCGTCAGACCTGGCCACCTACGGCGGTGAAGCCAAAAAGCTGCTTCAGGATCTGCAGAGCCACAATGAGCGCATGTTCCTCGTGACCTTTCTGATCATGAATACCGCCGACGGCAAACAGACACTGGACAACAACATCTTTCAGGCTCAGGGCATTGCCCAGAAATACAACTGTCAGTTGGTCCGGCTGGACTTCCAGCAAGAATCCGGTCTTAACTCATCCTTGCCCCTTGGCCACAATCAGATCGAGATCCAGCGGGGCTTGACCACATCCAGCACGGCCATCTTTGTGCCTTTCACCACCCAGGAACTGTTCCAGCGCGAAGGCGAGCCCCTATATTACGGGCTAAATTCATTGTCCAACAACCTGATCATGGTGGACCGGAAAGCCTTGAAGAATCCCAATGGACTGATCCTGGGCACCCCTGGCAGCGGCAAGTCCTTCTCCGCCAAACGTGAGATCGCTAATGCCTTTCTCATCACCCAGGACGATATCACCATCTGCGACCCTGAGGGTGAGTATTACCCCCTGGTGGAGCGCCTGCAGGGCCAGGTCATCAAGATCTCGCCTACCAGCGGTCACTACATTAATCCCATGGACATCAATCTGAACTACTCTGAGGACGAGAGCCCGCTGTCTCTGAAATCCGACTTTATTCTCTCCCTGTGTGAGCTCATTGTTGGCGGCAGAGAAGGCCTCCAACCCATCGAAAAAACCGTCATTGACCGCTGTGTCCGTATGGTATATCAAGCCTATCTCAATGAGCCAAGGCCGGAGAACGTCCCCATCTTGGGTGACCTTCACCGAATCCTTCTGGAAC
>SABL01000237.1 GCA_009928985.1 Clostridia bacterium | reverse complement strand
TGCTACAAATGCATTCTTGTCGGCAGCCTGGTTGATGAACTGTGAGCTGTAGTGGTTGGAAACAGACCAGGCTTCGGTCTGATAGGCAATTGGTTTGCTGATGCCAGCGGCAACCAGTTTATCGAGGAGTTCTACGAATTGATCACGGGTCTTGATGGAAAGCGGATCGAATCCTGGGACTGCCTTTTCGACAACAGCCTTGTTGTAAACGAGGCCGAAACCTTCAATGGCAAACGGGAAGCCAACAATCTGGCCTTCGGCGTTTTTGAATGCAGCGGTGGTTTCATTGATCCAGGCAGCACCATCCATGGGAGCAACGGTATCGACGTATTTGTCATTGACGGAATAGGGTTCGACCATGGCCAGGGTGACGATCTTGCCAGCTGAGATCAGCTTGTCGTAGATGCTCACAGTATCACCGACCGTGACGCTGTACATCTCAACCGTGATGTTGGGATTGACTGCCATGAAGTCCTTGGCAGCCTGGTCAAACTGGGCGGCTATTTCGCCCTTGCCGTTGGTAACAATGATGGTAACGGGTTCATCGGCAGCAGCAGCTGTGGTTGTTTCAGCCGGAGCAGCTGTGGTTGCAGCTGGAGCAGCCGTTGTAGTCGAGGTGGACGCGCAAGCTGTCAGAGAGAGGATCAGACTAAGCAGCAAGATGATCGACAGTACCTTTTTCATGTTTCCTCCTTAAAATAGGCAATTGGCCAGGCAATCTGGCCTGCAGTGAATCTCGACGACCGTTGCATGTATCCTGCCAATTAGCATCGGCATTTGCAACCGGTTGCGTTGATCTATTTGCATGATAACACAGATCTGTATAAAATGTCATTTTGCACAAACACTTTTTATTACATATATTTGTATTATTTCTTACATTTGTTTTTATATTAGTTACATTTACCTTCATTTATCAAAGATACACCTGTTTTTCAGATTTATGTCATTCGTATGTCTTATGATCATGGTTGTCATCTTGCACAACTCCAGAGAGGACAAGATGGACTTCAGACTTTGTGTTTTTAGTATTTCAATCGATTGCCGTTTCACAGATTACATTTTTCGGCACAACGTCTGCTATAATGATACTAATTTGCATTAACAGGAGGACCTCTACATGAAATTCAGATGCACCGTTTGTGGTTACATTGCCGAAGGCGACGCCGCCCCCGAGTTCTGCCCCCAGTGCAAGGCACCGGCCAGCAAGTTCGTTGTGGTCGAAGAAGGTGTCATGTCCTGGGCAGCCGAGCATGTCATTGGTGTGGCCAAGGGCGCTGACCAGCGCATCATCGAAGGCCTGCAGATGAACTTTGCCGGCGAATGCACCGAAGTCGGCATGTACCTGGCCATGTCCCGTGCCGCCGATCGCGAAGGATATCCGGAAATCGCCGAAGCTTACAAGCGCATCGCTTTTGAGGAAGCAGAACACGCCGCCCGTTTCGCTGAAATGCTCGGCGAGGTTGTCAGTGCCGAATCCAAGCAGAACCTCAAGGTTCGTGTCGAAGCTGAATACGGCGCCACCCAGGGCAAGACCGACCTGGCCAAGCTGGCCAAGGAACTCGGCTACGACGCCATCCATGACACTGTCCACGAAATGGCCCGCGATGAAGCCCGCCACGGCAAAGCTTTCAAAGGCCTGCTCGAGCGCTATTTCTAAGGTTTAACTGATTCAATCGCTAAGCACTCACATAGACACCTCGCGGCACCAGCTGCGGGGTGTCTTTTGATTCAGTTCTTTACTCGTTTGATAGACTGCTTTTCCATTAAGGTCTTTGCCTGCCAGCGGCTTCTGGCCTGCCACCTGCTGGTCACGCCTGGAAAGCCTTTTGACCAGATTGAAATCTTAGTTAAGAGCAATGCAATCAATAAAACAGCCCCGGCTGAGCAGCATACTCACTCAACCGGGGCTGTTCTAAAAAGCATCAGGATCTTGCCTGTCTAAGGCAGCTAGAGAAAAGTTCGGCTGTATCAGTAGCCGGTTCGTCCACCGCGGGTTTTCCACATGACCCAGAGAGGTCCGGCCAGGCAGATGGTTGAATACGTGCCGCTGATCAGGCCAACCATCATCGGCAGGGCAAACTGCTTGATGCTGTCGATATTGAAGAAAAACGCAAAGACATAAGCGACGCCAATGGCTCCGAAGGTGGCCAGGCTGGTATTGATCGAGCGGGTCAGGGACTGGTTGATGGACAAATCGACCAGTTCGGACAACGGAATTTTACC
>SABL01000236.1 GCA_009928985.1 Clostridia bacterium | reverse complement strand
ATGGACAACCAGCAGTTCTACACCAATCGCAAGGTCAGGATCGCCCTGGCGTCATTTTGTGCGTTGCTCTGGGGCAGCGCCTACCCCGCGATCAAGTCAGGCTATGAGCTGTTTGCCATTGCCACCAACGATCTCACCAGCAAATTCATCTTCGCTGGCCTGCGTTTTTTCCTGGCCGGCTTGATGGTCCTCATCGTTAGCGTCGCGATGAAAAAAGACCTGCGGGCCTTCGAAAAACGCAACATAGGCCAAGTTGTCCTTTATTCACTGACCTACACCACGGTCCAGTATGCGATTTTCTACATCGGCCTGTCCTACACGACCGGCACCAACGGTTCGATCATGAACTCGACCCTGACCTTTTTCAGCTTCCTCATCGCGCATTTCCTCTACCACAACGAACGTTTGACCGCCAACCGGATCGCTGGCGTCGTCGCCGGATTTTCCGGCGTCATTGCTGCCCTCGTCCATTTCGGCACCTACACCTTCACCTTTTCTTTGAAAGGCGACGGTGCCCTGATCCTCTCTGCCTTCATGCTCGCCGCTGCCTCGATCTACGGCAAGCACATCACCGAACGGCTTGATGCGATGGTGACCACCGGCTACCAGCTCGCCCTTGGCGGGGCGCTCCTCGCTCTCGCGGGCTTTCTGGCCGGCGGCCGCCTGACAGTCATCAGTTGGCAAGGCATCACCCTGCTCACCTATATGGCAGCTTTGTCCGCCATTGCCTTTACACTCTGGACGACCTTGCTGAAATACAATCCCGTCGGCAAAGTCACCGTCTTCAACTTCCTCGTGCCTATCTTCGGCACCCTCCTCTCCGGAATATTTCTCCAAGAAAACATCTGGCGCCTCAATTACCTCCTGGCCCTTGCCCTCGTCAGCCTCGGTATCTGGCTTGTCAACCGCGAAGTGAAGGGGAAGAAGTTCTTGCAGTGAATTCTGCCGAAAAAGGGACGGGGTCTTGATATCGAAATCCGATATCAAGACCCCGTCCCTTTTGTGACTCATCGGGTGTAGACTCATCGGCGACAACATCGCGACAATTGGAGCAGGGAAGGTGGCGGCGATGAAAAGTTTGCAACGGATCCTGGCAGAGAATTTGAAACGGGTGAGGGCCGAGCGCGGCTATTCTCAGGAAAGACTGGCGGAGATCGTTGATCTCCATCGCACGTACATCAGCGGTATCGAACGTGGCACGCGCAATGTCTCGCTGCGCAATATCGAAAAAATCGCCCAGGCCCTGGACCTGTCTGTCGTGGACCTTCTGACTGAACCGGAAGATTAAACCTGATATGACAGCCGGCGGTGTCAATGATAAAATGCCTTCATGAGAATTCAATCTGCTAAAACCTATCTGGTCTCGAGCGTGCTGGCGGTGCTGATTGGTGCGACCATCCTGCTGACTTTTTCAGGTTTGCAAAAACGCCAGCAGGCAGCGCTGGCCACCCAGAACAAACTCGTGGCATCCCAGGAAATCAACACGGTGGCAGCAAATATCCAGACGCTGCTCAACGTCAGCATGCAATATGCTGATTTTTTCAACATGCTGATTGAAAATGATCCTGACCTGGAACAACAAGAAATTGACACCTTCGCTCAGGCCATCCTGGAACGCAACGATCTGATTGACAACGTGTCCCTTGCGCCTAAGGGAATTGTCGAATATATCCACCCCCTTGAAGGAAATGAGGCAGCGATCGGCCATAACCTTCTCGCAGATCCCGAGCGTCGAGATCACATTCTGAAAACGATCGAAATAGAGGGGTCCGTTGCCCAGGGACCCGTCCTGGCCGTCCAAGGTGGCTGGAAAATATTCAACCGGCGCGCTGTGTTTGTTGGAGAAGGAGCCAACCGGGAATTCTGGGGCTTATCCACCATCACACTCGATTTCGGTAAAATCCTGCAAGCTTTCGACCTGGAACCAGAAAAAGATGGCTACCTTTATGGCATGCGTGTCAAAAAGGCCGACGGCCACAATGATTTTTTCTGGGGACATTCGGACCTGTTTGACGAAGACACAGACGCCATCATTGAAACCATTGGCTTGCCTGGCGAGCAGTGGGAACTGGCGATCTATCCGGTCACCGGCTGGGATAGTGGTTACACAGATTTTGAAAAGACCAATATTGGTTCGGGTGTCAAAAGTCACCACTGACTAAAATGATACAATAGTATGGACAATAAAAGCAGCAGGCAGGTTTTCAGATGGCATTCGCAACGAAT
>SABL01000235.1 GCA_009928985.1 Clostridia bacterium | reverse complement strand
AAGCTTGCCTGCCAGGATGTCAAGATTTGCCTCAGCCATATGGCTCAGATAAATCCGCTGGCCTGTCCAGTCCGGGCAAAACATTTCCGTAAAAGTCCAGGCTGATGCCAAAGGTGCCAAGGCATACCCCAACGCAGCCGTCAGCACATCTCCCTCACCGGCATACCCGGTCCCTTGTGCCATCAAATGATCTATTTCAACAGCCGGCAATGTCGGCCAACCGGTCGCCTTGTCCAAGTCAAGAAAATCCAGTGAAACAGCGTCAAGCTGCCTGTCCAGAAGCCACGTGCGCAGATTCAGTCCGGCCTGAGCCGCAGCTTGGATCAAATCGGACGGCTGGTCTGACAGGGGCCATTCAAGTTTAATGGAGGCTATTTCTTCTGCGATTTTTTCCTGTGTAACAGTTTCTCTGGACCGGGCTGTATCATGAGCGGTGTAGGGTACAACGGTGATCCCGAGGTCCTTCAGCAGACTATCAGGGACTTGGAAGTCCCCCATGCCGGGAAACGGACGTCCAACCAGACCAACTCGAGCCTTTTTCAAGCGAGCCGCCGCTGCGACACCTCTGAGCCTTGCCTCCACTCGCGAGATCACACTGGAGGTGTCAAGGTGTCCTGCTTCGACAAAATAAATCAATCCGGTGCGGCGGAGTCGATTGCAGAAATCCTGCACCCCATGGATTCCATGGTTGAACATGATTTCATCTGGTGAGGTCTTCGCATTAAAATGCAGGGCTGGCGTAGTATCCAGAATGACAATGGGAACGTTGAGCCTGGCAAAGGCTGCGCTGCTTTCCAAGGATGGGGAATAAGCTAAGTGAATGGATACCACAGCTATGACGCCATCCCGTTCGAATTGTTCCACAGCTTGATCGAATTCAGCGCGGACACGACAGATCGGACCGATCGACCAAGAGAAATCAAGTTGTCTCAGGCGTCTTTTAACCGTTTCATAAAACCGTTCAATCTCTGGCCGCACCTGAGGATCTGTCTGGTCATAAAGCTCCAGATAGTGGGCGACCAAGCCAATGCTCGCCTTTTGCCGGCTTATCATAAAAGACCTTCCTGGCGTTTTTGCCATTTGTTCCGGACTTCAGCATAGACAGAATCCGGGATTTCGGTATCACCTGTTGAGCAGAAAGGCGCCAGCATTTCACCTGCAATCGCCGGATTGGTGCACCACGTGTCGCGTCGGTATGCTTCCCTCACGACAGGATCACGGAAATCCGGTACCTCGATGGGCATGTTTCCCGAGCAGATCGAGCGATAAGCCAGAATACCTGGTAAAGCCATGTCAAGTGCCTGGTAAATATCTATGCAAGCCTCGCCAGCTGGTCTGCCGAGGATTTTTTCGAGAAAATAGTGCATGGTGTAAAAATCGCTGCCCCCGTGACCCCAATCTTGATGGGCCTGGGGCAGGTCTACGGCCGCCTTGGGCCGGTAACTAACAGCCGTGTCACTGTTCCGATCTCCTTCCTGGTAAAGATAAAGCCGGTCAACACCTTCGTGCCAGCGGTCTGTTTCCATCATTCCAGTTGTGCCATATAGGCTATACCAGACTGACGAAGGTTCTCGTTTGAGATAGCCATGCAGACTTTTAACAGTCGCACCATTGTTCATTTGCGCGACGATCAGGCCAGACGTACCACCTCGGTACCCCTGGCGCGCCATATTGGCCACATTGGGTGTCTCAAATCCCACAACCCGGCTGACCTTTGCCCCTGTAATGGCAATAACTGGCCCAAGACTATGGGTACAGTAATAAGTCGAATACAAGCGGTTACGCCAGTGATCCCGTTCACCATAGGTGATATCTGGCCAAATGGATTCGCAATCGTGGACATATTCGCCTTCCGCGTGGAGGATCTCACCAATCGCGCCCTCGCGGTAAAGTTTTTTCATTTCTTGAGTTGACCGGAAATAGCAGTAATTTTCCGCATAGGTATAAATTCGATCACTTTTCTCAACTGCTTCTACCAGCTCAACTGCTTGTGCCATTGTCTCGACTGGCAGGACTTCGCTGCAGACATGGCGTCCCTGGCCTAGCAATTCGATGGCAAATGGAGCATGTTCATTGGCATAGTTGGCGAGCACCACAGCATCCATATCATGCTGTTTGAATTCGGAAAATGACGAATAAAGGGTGACATTGACCTTGGCATCACGAGCAACAGTCCGGCATTTTTCCAGAAGCGGTTCGTAACGGTCGCAAATAGCGACCAGCTCAGCATCGGGA
>SABL01000069.1 GCA_009928985.1 Clostridia bacterium | reverse complement strand
GTGGAGAAAGATTTGCGACGGCCAGCAGCATCACTGGCATCCAGCCCCGATGCGTTATACCCGGCCTGGAAATTTTCCAATGCCAGGCTCATGGCATTTGCCAGGCTCTTGGCATTTAGAAGGCTCATGGCAAGCGCCCTCCGCGGTGGACCAGGGAGATCAGGACAGGAACCCCGATCAGGGAGGTCAGGATGCTGACCGGGATCTCTGCCGTGGCCAGCGAGCGAGCCAGGATGTCTGCGGTCAGCAGCAGGCCGGCCCCGACCAGGCCGCCAAAAAGCCAGACGGTGCGGTCGTTGCGCCGGTAGACCAGGCGGGCAATGTGCGGCGCGATCAGGCCAATGAACGAGATCAGTCCGGTCACTGCCACCGTGCCGGCCACGACCAGGGTGGCCAGGCCCAGAAGCAAGGGGCGGACGAAGTGGAGATTGACCCCCAGGGCCATGGCCTCGGAATCGGACAGGGACAGCAGCGAGATTTGGCGGCTCAAAAGAATGAGCAGGATCAGAGCCGGCAAAGTTGCAGCCAGGAGTCCAGTTGCCTTGGCCAGCGTGATCGTGCCCAGACCGCCCATGATCCAGAACTCGATCGCCGCCAGAGTGTTGTGCGGATCGGCGACCAATTTCAGGAGCATCAGCAGCGCCTGGGCCAGGGCATTGACCGCCAGGCCGGAGACGACAAAGGTCGCGAGCTGGCGCTGGCTGCCGCTCTGGGCCAGGAAGATGGCCAGGGCAACTGCCAGCAGGCCACCGGCAAATGCGCCCAGGGTCACCGGCAGGACACCGCTGCCCAGAAACAGGATCGCGGCCGCGGCTCCGACACTGGCGCCACTGGACACCCCCATAATGTCAGGTGAGGCCAGGGGATTTTTGAAAATCGTCTGCAAGATGGAGCCCACCAGCGCCAGACCGAAACCACCGTAGAGAGCGACCAGGGTGCGGGGCAGGCGCAGGTTGAACAGAACAGATCGGGTCATGGCTGCCTGACTGGCGCTGGGCGGGGCAGAAGTCGTCGCAACACCGGGCAGCAGGAGACGCCAGTCGATCGGGAAACGCCCAGCCAGCAAGGAGAAAATCGCCAGCAGGACCAGTAGGGCCAGGATCAAGCCCCAGCGGGATCGTAAGGTAGCGGGTCGAACCAGTTTTTGCACAGGCCTGGTCATGGCGTCATCTTTCCAACAGAAAATCAATCAGGTTCACATGCCGGATGCCATCTCTGGAAAAATCAAATTTGTCCATGGAGATCACATATTTGGGGTAATGATCAGCGATCCCCGCATAGGCGCCAAACTCTCTCTGCACGACTGTTTCATCCGCTAGAAGGTAAGCCACTTGGTAATAGCTGCGATTCTCGCCTTCCATGGCAATAAAATCAATTTCACCCTTGGTCGTTTTTCCGACATAGACATCGAAACCGCGCAAGACCAGTTCGTTATAAACGACTGTTTCGATCAGCGGACCAATGTCCGTTTTGAATCCTGTCTGATTGATTTTGCTCAGGCCCAGATCCGTCAAATAGTATTTGTCCTGGCGAGTCAGGATCCGCTTGCCTCGTACATCATAACGGACGGCTTTATTCATGATCAGGGAAGTGGTGATGAGATCCAGATATCCGTAAATCGTCTCAGTTGATACTTTTCTGTTTTCACTTTCGAAATACCGTGCGATGGATTGGGCGGAAAAGGTTTGCGACGTAGTCATGACCATGTATTCGACGATACGGTTTAAAAGATCAACATCCTTGGCCTTGCTGCGCTGGATGATGTCTTTGAGGACGATCGAATGATACAGATCCCGCAAGTAGACTTTTGTTTCATTTTCCGATGGCATCAGGAAACGCTGGGGCATGCCACCATAATTCAGGAAGTCGAAAAAATCTTCATCTCTCAATGTGTCTCTGGCCAGACCTTTGACCTCACACATCTCCTGGAATGAAAACGGCATCAGGCGGAAGCTGATGTATCGTCCGGATAAGTGGGTAGCCAATTCACCTGACAACAGTTTGCCGTTCGATCCCGTTAAAAAGATACTGCAATTCAAAGTTGCCCGGAAAGAATTGATCGCCTTTTCAAAGCCATCCACATCTTGAATCTCATCAAAGAACAAATAAGACTTTTTGCTATGATTGATCTGCTTTTGAATGTACTGGTACAAGTCGATTTCATTTTTGATGAATGAAAAGGCAAGATCTTCAAAGTTCAATTCGATGATCTGTGATTGCGCAACACCGCGCGAGCGTAATTCCGCTTGAATCTGTTTGAGCAGGACTGATTTCCCACACCGGCGAATCCCGACGACGACCTTGATCAAATCAGAATCATAGAAGGGGCGAATCCGATTCAAATACAGCTCCCTGATGATCATGATTCGGCCCCCTTTCATTTCAATCGATCTCTGTCATGCTTCTCGTTTTATTTTGTTTCATCGAAATTATTATAATTTTATCACTTTTATTTCGCTCAAACAAAAGACTTCTGGAATTTAATATTTCGCTCTGTCAAAGTCAGAAGCCATAGAATTCCTCATAGAAATCGGCCACATCTTGCTCAAAATCGGCCTGAGTGTATTGATCTGGATAGAGGATGCTGGCCAAGTAGAGCTGGCCGAGGACACCGGACGGGACGGGCGAATCCCAGGCTTCATAATCCTTGGGCATCTGGTAGACCTGATTATTTTTCACGGCGGTTAGATCAGCCAATGCTGGGTCAGCAAGCACATCTTCCATGGAGTAGGAGGCCTCCGGCACCAGAACGATCAGGTCCGGCTGCCAAGCCAGCAGCTGTTCAAAGGAGATCTCAGCCCAGTATGTGTCCTTGATATCAGCAGCAACATTGTCCGCACCGACCGAGGTCAAGAGCGTGGACTGGTACATCGCCGGTCCTGCAGTTGAAAGCAGCGTACTGTTACCTGCCAGATAGACCCGCTGGGCCGGACCTTCAGCGGCCGCCGCAAAGGACTGGGCTTTTTGTGCCAACGCAGCACTTTGGGCCAGAAGCGCTTCGGCCCGTTCGGTCGTCCCCGTTGCAGCACCTACCAGCCGGACGGCTTCCGCGAGCAGATCGCCATTTTCCGGATTCACGGCCAGAACGGGGATTCCCATGCCAGCCAGGGTTTCGATCGCATCCTTGAGCCGGGCCGGCAAAATGACCAGGTCGGGTTCCAGCGCGAGGGTACCTTCGATGGAAAAATCCTTGGCCGTGCCGACATTTGGCAGGTCCAGAAGCTGGGGGGCACTCTTGGCATAGATCGGACGCTGGCTGGCCTTGGCTTCGATGCCAACCAGCTGGTCTTCGAGATCCAGGGCGATGAGGAGCGAGGACGAGATGTAATAGCCACTGACCAGTCGCTCCGGCTTTTGCTCCAGGGTGACACTGCGGCCGAGCTGATCGGTCACGGTGACGGGGAAGGCTGGCAGGGATGTTTCAGCTGGAGCAACCGTTTCTGCCGTTGTGGCAGAAGGAACGGTGGCAGGTGCGGTGCTGCCTGGAGCTGCGGTGCTGGCAGTTACAGCGGTACAAGCGGTTAACAAGGCCAAGGCCAGGATCAGGGATAGCAGCAACGTCGAATATCTTTTCACGCGGGCAAGTTCTCCTTCAATCTATCCTAATGACGTGTTTGCGCCATCATTCTAATGATTTTATAGGTCACCCTATGATAAAGTAAAGATGAATAATCTTGCCGGTTCCGTGTGTCCCGGGCTGGAGAAGAGGTGCTTATCATGTTTGAAATCCGCCAGGTGGTGACACCTGCAACGTTAGATGAAGCTTATGGTGCGTTGATGGCCAATCGTAACAATCGCATCCTGGGAGGTGTCGCCTTCCTCAAGATGGGTCATAAGCTGATTAACCAGGGGATCAGCCTCGAAAAACTCGGACTGGATTACATTCGCCAGCAGGACGGCTGGATCGACATCGGTGCAACGTGCACCTATGGCCAGCTGTCAACCAGTCCCCTGATCCAGGCCTATTCAGGTGGCGTCATCGTCCAGGCACTGCAGCCGATCGTTGGTGTCCAGCTGCGAAACCGCGTCCAGGTCGGCGCATCGGTTTTCTCCCGCTACGGCTTTTCCGATTTCCTGCCGGTCCTCTTGGCACTTGGCGCTGAAGTCACGCTGCACCAGGCTGGCCGGATGCCACTCGAAGCCTTCCTGGCCCAGCCGTTGTCCCGCGATATCCTCATTACAGTCCATCTGCCGGACCGTCCTCAGACCTCCGCGTGCCAAAGTCTGCGCTACACAGCCAGCGATTTGCCAGTCGTCAACTGTGCCGTGGCTCGCGACGAAGCCAGCGGCACCTGGCGGCTCGCCATCGGCGCCAGGCCAGGTCGCGCCCTGCTGGTCCCGGCGGCCAGTACACTGCTGGCTGGAAAACAGCCTGACAGCACTGCGATCGAGCAAGTCTCGGCAGCCATCGCCCAGATGACTTTTGGCAGCAATGCCCGGGCCAGCGCAGACTACCGCGAGGCCATGGCCAAAGTCCTGGCCCAGCGGGCCATCGAGGAGGTGGCATCATGCTGATCCAATTGACCGTCAACAACAAAAAACATGTTGTCGAAGTTGACCCTGCCGATGTCCTGCTCGATGTCCTGCGCAATCTGGGCTACAAGTCTGTCCAGCGCGGCTGTGACACCAGCAACTGCGGCCTCTGTTCCGTTCTCGCCGACGGTGAACCGATCCTGTCCTGCTCCACCCTGGCCTGGCAAGCTGAAGGCAAAGCGCTCCAGACGCTGGAAGGTCTGCATGATGAGGTTGAACGGGTGGCCAGCTGCCTGGCTGGCGAAGGTTCCGACCAGTGCGGCTATTGCAGCCCGGGCCTGACGCTCTCCACCATTGCCTTGAAGAACAAGCTGCTGGCCCGCGCCCCCGATGCGGTCCAGACTGTCCGTGATGACGAAATCAACCAGTATCTGCTCGGCAATCTCTGCCGCTGCACCGGTTATGTTGGCCAGTTGCGTGCGATCCGCCGCTACCTCCAAGGGCCGGCCGCAGCTCCGGTTGAGTCAGTTGTCATCAACCCAGCTCCGGCCAAAGATTCTGCCCTGACTCCAGAACTGCCGGGGCAGGCCAGAGGGAAATCCGTCGGTCTGCCGGTCGAAAAGCTCGACAGCCGCTCCATTTTGCACGGCAAGGCCGTCTACACGGATGACCTTGCTGCTCCGGATGCCCTGGTGATCAAGATCCTGCGCTCACCGCATGCCCATGCCCGCATTCGCAGCATCGACACCAGCAAAGCGAAAAAAGTGACCGGTGTCGAACTGATCCTGACGTGGGAGGATGTGCCCCAGACCCGCTTCACCCTGGCCGGCCAGTCCTACCCTGAGCCGTCCCCCTATGACCGCCTGATCCTCGACCGCGAGGTCCGCTATGCCGGGGATGAAGTCGCGATCATTGCCGCCGAAACCGAACGGGCCGCCCTGATGGCCCTGCGCCTGGTCAAGGTCGACTATGAAGTCCTGCCCGCCGTCCTGACGATCGATGAAGCCCTCAAGGGCGAAACGCTCGTCCATGAGTCGGACCACATGGTGTTCAATCTCCCGGACAGTGTCGGCAAACCAGACATCGCGCACAACATCATGGGTGCCCATGACTATACCTTCGGCCCGCGCGATGCTTCCATTTTTGACGAGTGCGACGTCGTACTGGAGCGGACCTACCAGACCCAGGCCCAGGCCCAGTCGATGATGGAGACCTTCCGCAGCTACACCTACCTCGACCAGTGGAACCGCCTGGTGGTCATTTCCTCGACCCAGGTTCCCTTCCACATCAAGCGCCAGCTCGCCCTCGCCCTCGGCCTGCACTCCGGGCGGATCCGCGTCATCAAGCCCAGAGTCGGTGGAGGATTTGGCGCCAAGCAGACCTCGGTCACGGAGATTTTTCCGGCGATCGTGACCATGAAAACCGGCAAGCCAGCCAAAGTCGTCTACACGCGCCAGGAAACCTACATGGCATCGAACAGCCGCCATGCGATGCGGGCCACGGTCAAGATCGGAGCCAGCCGCGATGGCACAATCCGGGCCCTGACTGTCGATGCGCTCTCGGACCAGGGAGCCTACAGCCTGCATGGCTGGACGACCCTGGGCCTGGTCGGCGAAAAATCCCTGCCTCTGTACAACAAGCTCGAGCACGCTCGTTTTTTGGCCAAGGTCATCTACACCCACAAAATGCCTGCCGGTGCTTTCCGCGGCTATGGCGCGACGCAAGGGGCTTTTTTCGTCGAATCGATCGTCAATGAACTGGCCGATACCCTCGGCATCGATCCGACTGAACTGAGGCTCAAGAACATCGTCCGCGAGGGTGAACAGACTGTCGCCTACAACAAGCAAATCCTGAGCAGCGCGCTCGACCGCTGCATCGTGAAAGGCAAAGAGCTGATCGGCTGGGATCAGACACCCCGGCGCGACGTGCTGCCGGATGGCAAAATCCGCGCCACCGGCATGGCGATCACCATGCAAGGATCCGGCATTGCCCATGTCGATGTTTCCACCGTCAAAGTCCAACTCAATGAGTGCGGTGACTTTTCCCTGCTGATGAGCCCGACCGATGTCGGTACCGGTGCCGACACGATCCTGACCCAGATGGCGGCAGAGATTCTCGGCACCAGCCTCTCCAACATCATCACCATCGTGGCTGACACCGACATCACCCCTTATGATCCGGGTTCCTATGCCTCCAGTGGCACCTACGTCACAGGTCGGGCAGTCGTTGCAGCCTGTGCGGATCTCAAGCGCCAGATCCTCGACGAGGCGGCCAGCCGTTACCAGATCGATCGTAACAGCCTGGATCTGGGGGATGGCGCTATCCTGGTCCTGGACGGTGAATCGATCGAATTGCGTGACTTGGCCGAGAAATTATCGTCTGGACCAGAAGGTAAAACGCTGATTGGAATCGGCAGTTTTGGTAGCCCGACCAGCCCGCCGCCTTATATGGCTGGCTTTGCCCGGATCGAACTCGACCCGGCCACTGGACAGGTCCGGGTCCTCGACTATGCTGGTGTCGTCGACTGCGGCAAGGTCATCAATCCCAACCTGGCCCGCATCCAGACCGAGGGTGGCATCGTCCAGGGCATCGGCCTGGCCCTCTATGAGGATGTCCGCTACGGCCAGAACGGCCAGATTGACACAAATTCATTCCTGCAGTACAAGATCCCGACTCGAGTTGACATTGGACGCATCCAAGTCGCTTTCGAAGAGTCGAGTGAACCGACCGGACCGTTCGGAGCCAAATCGATCGGCGAGGTCGTTATCAACACACCCGCTCCGGCGATTGCCGAGGCCATCTACCAGGCTAGCGGAGTTCGCCTGACTCGTCTGCCGATGAGGCCGGAAGATGTCTGGCGCGGTCTGCAGCAACATTAGCAGCAACGCGGTCCAGCAGCAGGACTTTCAGCCCAACCAGGACCAGGATCGCCAGACCGCAGGCATAAAATCCAGCCCGGGCGCCCAGATGCTCAGCAAATAATCCGGCATACAGGTTGCCCAGGGGCGATGTGCCACCGAGGACCAGCGCATAGACGCTCATCACCCGGCCACGGTATTCATCCCGTGTGGTCAGCTGCAGCGTCGAATTGCCGCTGGTGTTGAACAAGATGAAGGCAAAGCCCGCCAATGCCAGTCCCAGCGCCGTCAGAATCGGCTGGCTGGTCATCCCGGCAGCCACGATCCATGCGCCTGTTGCCAATGGTCCCCAGTAGAGGATTTTACGGCTGGGTCCAGTTCGGCTCATGGACGCGATGGCCAGGGCACCAGCCAAAGAACCAATTCCCAGCGCAGACATCAGGAATCCA
Organism: Clostridia bacterium; assembly: GCA_009928985.1. GTDB lineage: Bacteria > Bacillota > Clostridia > Saccharofermentanales > UBA5734 > UBA5734. Next base: position 3,837 of record SABL01000069.1, on the reverse strand, counting down.
AAGCCACTTTCCGCAAGTCCCAGGACTTCACGGGCAAATACTGGCACCAATACACCGAAATTGGGGGCAAACATGCCAACAATGGCAATCAGGACAAAGGTCTGAAGCAAATCCCTGGTCTGGCGGATGTAAAGCAAGCCCTCACGGATATTGGCCACGATTCCTTTTCGACTGGGCTCCTTCTCGACCTGGGTCAGCGGCTGGATGAAAAGCAAGCTGACAAAAACCACGGCGTAGCTGATGGCATTGATGAAAAAGCAGGCGGCCAGGCCGATGCTGCCCATCAGGATCCCGGCAAAAGCAGGTCCGATCACCCGGGCCAGGTTGAAGACCGTGGAATTGAGGGCGATGGCATTCATCAGATCGGCAGGTCCAACCATCTCCACAGCAAAAGCATGCCGCGCAGGCATGTCGAGGGTGGTAGCCAGGCCGAGTAGAAAGGACAGGACCAGGAGGTGCCAGTAGCGGACCTCTCCGGAATAAACCAGGAGCGCCAGCGCCAAGGTCACCGCAAAAGACGCCGCCTGGGTCAGCAGCAGGACTGCTTTTTTTGGAAAGCGATCGATCATGACACCTGCAAAGAGGGCAAACAAGGTGACCGGCAGAAATTGCATCGCCCCGACCAGGCTCAGCAGGAAAGGTGAGCCGGTCAAGTCATAGGCCAACCAGGGCTGGGCCACGTTCTGCATCCAAGTCCCCGTCGTGGAGACCAGCATGCCAAACGAATAATAGCGGAAATTCTTATGTCGCAGCGCGGCGAAGGGGCTATTTAACATCACGAGGAAGCTCCAGTGTCAATCGATGGGTCGCAGAGTCGAGACAAAGCCTGACGATTTGGGGTATAACTGAATTATGAGGGACATGCTACAACCAGACAAGCAAAAAAGCAAACGGATGACCATCGCGGACCGGCCCCTCGTTTTGTGGGGTGTGCCGGTTGTTTTTATGCTGGTCCACACCCTGCAGGCCTGGCTTGGCCTTGAATGGCTTGGCGACATCCTGGCCCCCCTGATGCTCGGCTGGGCTCTGTTTGTGTTGTTCCCGGTGATCCGGTCCAGGACCCTCAATCCTATCACGACGCACTTTTTCGCCGCTGGCATCTTCGCCTTTGCCCTTCTGGAAATCGCATGGGCCAGCATGAACCATTTCCTGCACTTGGCTCCGGCTGAAAGCCTGGTCATGACTGCGCTCTACTTGCTGACCAACCTCTTGTTCCTGATCGCAATCGTCCAGTTTGCCTGGCTCAACTTCCGTCATTGGCCTACGGTCCAGTTTGTGCTTAATCTGGTGACTGTCAGCCTGATTCTGGCTGGAGTTGTCAGTTACCTCTATTTGGAAAGTCAATGGATGCTCGACTGGGAACATTTGATCGCCCAAATCTACCTTGGCATTGATACCTTCAGCCTGGCGATTTTTCTCGCCATGGTGATCTCGACCTTGCCCCAGCAGACGGATCGCGGATTCTGGCTGATCTTTGTTGCGTTGCTCCAGTTCTATGCAGCTGATTATCTGTTTATCGTCCAGATACTCAATAACCAGTATGTTCCCAATGGCCTGGCCGACTGGCTTTACATCGCTTCGATCTTGCTGCTGGCCAATGGCATACGGATCAGCTACCATCGCGCAGCGAGCAGGCAACCGGGAAAAGTCAAAGCCCAGGTTACCAATGCCCAGTCGATCGCCCTGGTGATCATGATCCTGTCACTTCCCATCCTGACCCTGGTTGCCCGCGGGATCAAAGCCATCGAGCTATTGTATTTTGCTGCCATCCTGATCATCTACCTGCTTGCCAGCCTGAGCAACCTGACCCGGCAGTCACTGGAAAAGTTGCTCAAGGAAAGGACTGATCACAACAATTCCCTGCAGCGGCATGTTCTGGAGCGGACCCGGCAGCTTCAGGATCTCAACGATGAGCTCAACCACACCCTGTGCCATGACGCGCTGACAGGTCTTTTCAGTCGCAACTACTTTTTCGCCCTTGTGGACCGGGAAATCCTGAAAGCCGAGGACCAGTCTCCTGTCTATCTCGCCATTGTGGATCTGCACCGGTTCAGGACGATCAACGACTTATACTCGCAGGAAATTGGTGACCAGGTCTTGCAGGATATTGCCCGGCGATTGAACCAGTTCCAAGATGATCAGAGTACAATCGCTGCACGCCTGGGCGGGGATGAATTTGCGCTCCTATGCAATTGCAGCCCGGACCAGAGGATCGTCGAAGACAAGTTGGACCAGTTGTTGAAACTGCTGGAAGCTCCCATCGAAGCAGGGCCTTATACCCTGCAAGTCGGCATTCGCATTGGCGTCGCTTCCTATCCGGAAAATGCTGCTAACCGGACAGATTTACTCAAATGTGCCAAGACAGCGGTCGAACAGGCCAAAGCAATACGATCCAATGCTTATTCTTTCTATGACCAGACGACCCATGCAACTGTGCGCCGGCGCAATGACGTGGAAATGGCTCTGCGCCACGCAGATACTGCCCGGGAGTTCTCGCTTCATTTTCAACCTCAGTATTCAGTGGATGGACAAAGTTTGATTGGACTGGAGGCCCTGCTGCGCTGGAACTCACCTGTACTCGGTATTGTCAGCCCTTCTGAGTTCATTCCGGCAGCGGAAGAAACGGGAGAAATCCTCCGGCTGGGGCATTTTGCCATGCTGGAAGCCATGCGCCAGATCACAAACTGGAATACAAGACTAGGCCTGACTCTGCATATGGGGATCAACATCTCTCCCCTGCAACTGGAAAACGGTGATTTTCTGTCCCGTGTCAAAGAAGGAATCAACCAGACAAAAGTCAATCCAGCCTCGCTGGTTTTTGAGATCACAGAAGGTCTGGCCATGCTGTCTCCGGAAACCTGCAGCGACATTTTCAGTCAATTGAAAAAGCTTGGCATCGCCATTGCGATTGATGATTTTGGTACCGGCTACTCCACCTATGCTTACCTTAAGCAATTCAATGTCGATTATCTGAAAATCGACAAGAAGTTGATCGACACTTTGGCTGTCGACTCCCGAGATGCAGAAATCATCCAGGGCATGATCGCCATGGCTCGTGCTTTAAAGATTCTCACCGTCGCCGAAGGCGTCGAACATACCAAGCAGGCCAAGTTGCTGGAGCAGCTTGGCTGTGATGCGATCCAGGGGTATCTCTATGGACGACCGATGCCGATCCCAGAAACAGACCGATTCCTGAGCCAGCATGTTCATGCGCTTTCCGGAGGTAGCCAGGATGGATAACGAAGCATTATGGTCCTTTTTCCACCAACTGGATCGAACTTTGTTCCTCGATGATGAATACAAGCCAATGGCATCGGTCGATGGCCCTCTGCCGATCGGTTATGGCCAGACCATTTCCCAGCCTAGCCTGGTGGTCGAGATGACCCGGATCCTCGATATCAGTCCAGACAGCACGGTGCTGGAAATTGGCACCGGTTCCGGCTACCAGACAGCCTTGCTGGCTCATTTCGCCCACGAGGTTTACACCATCGAGCGCATCACCGAGCTATCCGTCGCAGCACAGGACCGGCTGGATCGACTCGGATTGACCAACATCCGGTTCAAGATCGGCGACGGCAGCCTGGGCTGGCCAGAGCATGCTCCCTTCGACCGGATCATGGTGACAGCCGCTGCAGGCAGGATCCCGGACGAGCTTTTTACCCAGCTTAGGACGGGCGGCCGGATGATCATCCCGGTTGGACCACCCTCCTGGCAGCAGTTGCTTCTGATCACCAAAGACGCCCAGGGCCTGATGCACCGGCAGCCGGTCGAGAATGTCCGCTTTGTCGAGCTCCACGGCAAATATGGCTGGGGTCACGACTGATGACGGGGATTTTG
>SABL01000068.1 GCA_009928985.1 Clostridia bacterium | reverse complement strand
GAAGGTGGCAACTGCATAGTTGGAGAAGGGGGCTGTCACCTTGACTGCGCTGCCGCCCGAGGCCGGGACGATGTCAGCAGTGGGCTGGAAGTAGAACCAGGCGCGGTTGCCATTGGTGTTCTGGTCAGGAATACCAAGCTTGTCGATCGCCTTGAGCAAATTTTCGCCCGTGGTCTTGACACTATGCTCGTAGCCGCGGCTGGAGCGCCAGGTGGCATCACGCCAATAGGCATAATCGGCATTGGTGCTGTCGATGTGGTCCGTGTTTTGGATCATGACCTGGTCATAGGCTGCATAGGAACCGCCAAAGTGAACGACGATCGCACCGAAGGCACCGGCCAAGTCGATGAAATCGTGGCGCAGACTGCGGATCGAACCGATTTCCGGCACATCAGCTGGATTGGCAAAAACAGCCATTAAGCGAGTGATGTCACCTTCGACTTCCAGTTCGTAGAGCAAATCAGCCGAGCTGATCCCAGCCTGAGGCGTGGCAGTCTTGATATTGTTGATCATGATTCCGATTGGCCGGGTACTGACAGCGGCCGGGTCTGTCACCGGCAAACCATTGATCGGATTATAGCCGGCGATTTCCTTTTCCGGTTGAGTCGGCGCAGCAGTTGTCTCAGCGGGTGTTGTCGTTGTGGTTGGCTCGATGGTCGCAGGTGCTACTGTCTCTTTTTCCTTTTTACAGGCTACCAGGGGCAGCACCAGAATAGCTGCGAGCAGAACGAGCAGGATGACCCGAAGCCAGGGTGTCATAGAGCGATTCGTTTGTTTCATGGGCTCTCTCCAGTCAGAAAATTTGGGCAAATCGATATTATCTTAGCAATCCCTTGAATTAGATGCAAATAAAAAGGATTTGTTCCCTCCCAGAATGGGCATTAACGGAAAATTTTATCCAGACGCGACTCAACCAGGGCCATCCGTTTCATTTCGGCGCCAAATTTGGTAGACTCTATCCGATTAAGTTTATTACGGATTGAAAGAGGCGTTTTATGAAAATCGCAATTGCCGGGATCGGTTATGTCGGCCTGTCTAACGCTGTGCTGTTGGCCCAGCATCATGAAGTCGTCGCCCTGGACGTCGTCCAGGCCAAGGTTGACCAGATCAACAACAAGAAATCACCGATCGTCGACGCCGAGATCGAGGACTACCTGGCTACCAAACCCTTGAGCCTGCATGCCACCACCAACGCGGAGGAAGCTTTCGCCGGCGCCCAGTACATCATCATTTCCACCCCGACCAACTACGATCCGGACATCAATTTCTTCGACACCAGCTCTGTCGAAGCCGTGATCAAAAAAGTCCTGGAAATCAACAGGGAAGCCGTCATGGTGATCAAATCCACGGTGCCTGTCGGCTATACTCAGGAAGTCCGGGAAAAATTTCAGACTGATACCATCCTGTTCTCGCCGGAATTCCTGCGTGAAGGCCGCGCCCTTTACGACAACCTGCACCCCTCGCGCATTGTCGTCGGCGAACAGTCTGAGCGGGCGAGAATTTTTGCCGACCTGCTCCTGGAAGGCGCGATTAAAAAGGACGTTCCCGTTCTGTTCACCGATCCGACCGAAGCGGAGGCGATCAAGCTCTTCGCCAATACCTTCCTGGCCCTGCGCGTGGCTTTTTTCAACGAACTCGACACCTATGCCGAGCTGCGTGGCCTCAATTCGCGCCAGATCATCGAAGGCGTCGGCCTCGACCCGCGCATTGGCACCCATTACAACAATCCCTCATTTGGGTATGGCGGCTACTGCCTGCCCAAGGACACCAAGCAGCTCCTGGCCAATTACGCCAATATCCCCAACAACATCATGGGTGCAATCGTCGATGCCAACCGGACGAGAAAAGACCATGTCGCCGACATGATCATCCGGCGCCAGCCCAAAATCGTCGGAATTTACCGCCTGGCCATGAAAGCCGGCTCCGATAATTTCCGCCAATCCTCGATCCAGGGTGTCATGAAACGGATCAAGGCCAAGGGCATCGAAGTCGTCGTCTACGAGCCCTTCCTGATCGAGGACCAGTTCTACCACTCCCGTGTCATCCGCGACTTTGCCGAATTCAAAGCCGTTTCCGATGTCATCGTTGCCAATCGCCTGACCGATGATCTGCGCGATGTCGCGGACAAGGTCTACACCCGCGATCTGTTTGGCAAAGACTGACCGCAGAGGAGACGCAAAACCATGGCAACAAACCAAAAACTCGAATCCACAGCCAAGATCCTGGTCACCGGTGCGGCCGGTTTCATCGGTTACCATCTCAGCCGCTATTGGTTGGAGCAAGGCTATGCCGTGTACGGCCTCGACAACCTCAATGACTACTATGATCCGCAGCTGAAAAAAGACCGGCTCAACAATCTCGCCCATCACCCGGCGTTCCAGTTTTCCGGGATCGACCTCAAGGACAAGGACGAACTCGACCACCTGTTCCGCCGCCTGCGTCCCGACTACGTTGTCCACCTGGCTGCCCAGGCTGGTGTGCGTTACTCGATCGAAAACCCCTATGCCTACCTCGACTCGAACCTGACCGGCTTCCTCAACATCCTCGAGGCCTGCCGCCACTACCCGGTCCGCCATCTGCTCTACGCCTCTTCGAGCTCGGTCTATGGCGGCAATACCATCGTGCCGTTCTCGACCAACCACCACGTCGACCACCCGGTCAGCCTCTATGCCGCGACGAAAAAGGCCAACGAGCTGATGGCCCACACCTACAGCCACCTCTACGGCATCCCGACTACCGGCCTGCGGTTTTTCACCGTTTACGGCCCCTGGGGCCGCCCGGACATGGCTTATTTCTCCTTCACCCGCGATATCCTTGCTGGCAAGACGATCAAGGTTTTCAACCATGGCCAGATGGAGCGCGACTTCACCTACGTCGATGACATCGTCGCCGCGATCGCCCGCCTGACGGCCAGGATCCCCCAGCCCAACCCGGACTGGACCGAGGCCGACGGCGATTTCTCGAGTAGTTCAGCCCCGTACAAGATCTACAACATCGGCAACAACAACCCGGAGAAGCTCGGCTATTTCATCGAGGTCCTGGAAAAGGCGATCGGCCAGGTGGCCAACAAAGAATACCTGCCGATGCAGGCCGGTGATGTGCCGCGCACCTATGCTGACGTGTCCGACCTGGCCCGCGACATCGATTTCCAGCCCCAGACCTCGATCGAAGACGGTCTCGCCGCCTTCGTCAGCTGGTACAAGGCGTATTACAAGGAGCCCAAACACGCATGAGAGGCCAGATTGAGGTCTTCCTGAAATACCGCTTCCTGCTCCACGACCTGATCCTCAAAGACATCCGGATCAAGTATCGGAAATCGATCCTCGGCATTCTCTGGAGTGTCCTGAACCCGCTCCTGATGATGCTCGTCATCACCGCCGTATTTGAAAACATCTTTCGGGTCAAGATCGAGAACTTCCCGATCTACTACCTGTCCGGTGCCGTCATGTTCAACTTCTTCTCCGAGGCCACGATCACCGGCATGTCCTCGGTCCTGCAGGCTGCTTCCCTGATCAAGAAGGTCTACATCCCGAAATACATTTTCCCGCTCGAAAAGGCCCTGTTCGCTTTCGTCAATTTCCTCTTCTCCCTGATCGCAGTCGTCCTGATCTACCTGATCCTCGGTGTGCCGCTGCACTGGAGTGCTCTGCTATTTTTTGTCCCGTCGCTCTACCTGCTGGTTTTTGCGATAGGCATTAGTTTGGTCCTCTCGAGCTGGGCGGTCTATTTCCGCGACATCATCCACCTCTATGGCGTCGTCCTGACTGCCTGGACCTACTTGACCCCGATCGTCTATCCCTATGATGCCCTGCCGGCCAAAATGCAATTCGCCATGCAATTCAACCCGATGTTCTATTATGTCGACTATTTCCGCCAGGTCACGATGTACGGCACGGTCCCCGGACTTGCCACCAATCTGATTTGCGCTGTCGTGGCGCTCGTGTCACTGGCCATCGGTCTGTTCGTCTTTAAAAAGAACCAGGACCGCTTCATACTTTTCATCTGATCGCAAAGCGAGGCAACGATGACCATTATCGAAGTCAACCATGTCAACATGCATTTCAATATGAGCAAGCACCGCGTGCACAACCTCAAGGAGTACGTGGTCCTGGCCCTGAAGCGCCAGCTCGTCTACGAGGATTTCCAGGCTCTGCACGACATCACCTTCACGATCGAGCGCGGCGATGTCTTCGGCATCGTCGGTCTCAATGGCTCTGGTAAAAGCACCCTGCTCAAGATCATCTCTGGCATCCTCAAGCCGACCACCGGCTCGGTCAAGATCCAGGGCACGATCGCCCCACTGATCGAACTGGGCGCTGGTTTCGACCTCGAGCTGACCGCGCGGGAGAATATTTTCCTCAATGGCGCTGTGCTCGGCCATTCGCACGATTATATCCGCTCCCGTTTCGACGAGATCGTCGAGTTTTCGGAAATGGCCGAGTTCATCGACGTGCCGATGAAAAACTATTCCTCCGGCATGGTCGCCCGCATCGGTTTTGCCGTCGCCACCCTGACCAGCCCGGAGATCCTGATCGTCGATGAAATCCTCGCCGTCGGTGACTATCTGTTCCAGGAAAAATGCGAGAAGCGGATCCGCGAGATGATGTCCGGCGGTACGACCGTCATCATCGTTTCCCATGCGATCGACCAGATCCGCCGCCTCTGCAAGCATGTCATGTGGCTGGAAAAAGGCCACATCAAGATGATCGGCGAGATGCAGCCGGTGACCGATGCGTACATGACGCATCCGCAAGCATGAGTGCGCATCCTATGGACAGAGCGGATATGACACATCTGAAACGCCAGACCACGGTCCAAACGCCCCTCGCCGATCCGCTGCAGCAGGCCAGCAGGGAAGACCTGGTCACCCTGATCCAGCAGCAGGCCGAGGAAAACCAGACTTTGCGCGACCAGTCTGATCATTTCGAGCATCTCTACCTCGACATCATCCACTCGACCAGTTGGAAATTGGCCTGGCCGATCCGCGCCGCCTTCAAAGTTCTGACCCTGGGCAAGGACAAACTGAAGGGTCTGAAAAACCGCAAGATCAGCCAGCCACAGGCAATTTCAACCAGCACGGTAGATGCAAAACACCCTGACAACTTTGACACCGACCTGCCCCAGTTGCAGTATTTCAAAAGCCCATCCAGCCAGATCCGGCTCAATCTATTGGTCAGTCAACATCTGACCCAGGACCAGCTGACTGCCATCCTCACCCCCCTGGCGCAGCTGGCCGTCCAGAAGCAGATCGCACTGCGGGTGATCAGCCTTGATCCAGCGGTGTCTGCCCGGCACTGCCTGGGCAGCATCACTCTATCCGATGCAGGCCAGCACCAGCCCGTCGACTTTGTTTTTCACGGCCTGAGCCTGGCGCAGTCGTCCCGTTCGCCCTTCCGGATCGAAATCGGACCGCGCGAAATCGCCCTGTCCCTGACTCGATCCGCTGATCAGGCCCTGGCCTTGATGCTTCCAGAAGGTCAGCGCCGGATCATCGATCCCGGACAAACGAACTGGCACACCCAACTCGAAGCCATGCTCCGGCATTTGCCCACAGGAGGCCAGTCATGAAGCCTCTGAAAGCCAAGAACTATTTCCCGGTTGAACCTTGGAAACAACCCCTCGAGCAGCGACTTAAAAAACTGGACAACCATCTGGCTGCCGGTTACAAGATCAATGTCTTCCTCTACGAGAAGCCGGACTCCTCGACGTTCCGTTACCGCGTCTACAACTTGGCGCAGGCGCTCGAAGCGAGTGCCCGCTGGCGCGCAGCCTTTTTCTTCGCCGACGAACTCGACCAGATCCGGGACACCGTCCTGCGCTGCCAGCTGGTCACGATCGCCCGCTTCCGCTGGACCTTTGCTCTGGAAACCCTGATCACGGCGGCCCGCACCCAGGGCATCCCGATCGCCTTCGACACCGATGACCTCGTCTTCGATCTGGTCCATGTGCCTGCCCTGGCCAATGTCCAGAACATCGACCAGCGCACCGATGCCGAGCTGAATTTCTGGTTCTCCTATGCTGCCCGGGTCCAGCTTTCCGCCCAGCTGGCCGACGCGATGATCACGACCAATGACTATCTTGGCCAGTTTCTGAAGGACCAGTTTCACAAGCCTGTCCATGTAATCCGCAATTTCCTCAACCACGAGCAGGTCGATTTTTCCGCCACCTGCCTGTTGGAAAAGCGCCAGGCCGCGGACCAGAAACCGTTCATGATCGGCTATTTCAGCGGTTCGCCCTCGCATTATTTCGACCTGCATAGCATTGCTGACGAGCTGTGCGACCTGCTCGACGAATTCCCCGATATCCAGATCCTGGTCGCTGGCTACATGAATTTCGCCCCGCGCCTGCAGGCTTATGCCGACCAGGGCCGGATCCGCTTCCACAAATTTGTCGATTTCCTGACTTTGCAGCGCCTGATCGCCGAGGTCGATGTCAACATCGCGCCGCTCTACCCGAACGATTTCACGCAGTGTAAGTCTGAGCTGAAGTTTTTCGAGGCCGCTCTGGTCGAGACCTTGACTGTGGCCACGCCGACCTTCGCCTTCAAAAACGCGATCCAGACCGGCCAGAACGGCTATCTCTGCCAGCAGGGCCAATGGTACGACACGATCAAGGCCATCTACCTCGACCGGGAGGCCCAATTGCCGGTCCTGGCCCAGGCCCGCGAGACCGCTCTATCAACCTACAGCCCTGCCGCCAACTGGCAGTCCATCGAGCGCGCATACGATGCCATCACCCAGACCGTCAACAAGCCTTGACCAGTGTGATAGAATAAGGAAAGTTTTTAGAGCCCAGACCACCCTACAGGAGGAGTCATGTCCGTCTTGCCGACCGGTGCCAGGCGTCTCGGAATTTATTCTTTCTACGACGCCGACGGGATCGTCGACCGCTACGTCCCATACTTCCTGAACGATCTCAAGGAAAACCTTGAGGCGCTTGTTGTTGTCGTCAATGGCCAGATCCTGGTCGAGGAGAAGCAGAAACTGCTCGCCATTACGCCTCAGGTCATCGTGCGTGAGAACCAGGGCTTTGATATCTGGGGCTATAAAACCGGCCTCGACTCGATCGGGTGGACAGACCTGGCTACCTACGATGAAATTATCCTCGCCAATAACACCGTCTTCGGCCCCCTGTATCCATTCCGCGACGTCTTTGCCACCATGGCTGCGCGCGACGTCGATTTCTGGGGCCTGACCCGCCATGGCGAACATGAGAACGACCCGACCGGCCGCAATGCCTACGGCTTCACTCCGGTCCATGTCCAGTCCTATTTTGTTGGCTTCCGCAAAAGCTTTGTCCAGAGTGAAGCATTCCAGTCCTACTGGGACAACCTGCCCGCAATGCCGGGCTACAACGATGCCGTCGGCCGCCACGAGACCTTTTTTACGCGCCATTTTGCCGATCTCGGCTTCCGATGGGATACCCTGGTTGATTCATCGGAGCTGGAAACACTTAATCCCAACCCGATCCTCTATTACCATCAGAAAATGGTGGCTGACCTCAATTGTCCGATCGTCAAGCGGAGGACATTTTTCCAGGACTACGACGACATCCTGTTCCATACGACCGGCCAGCCGGCTTTTGAGCTGATGAACTGGCTCGAACAGCAGTCCGGCTTTGACACCGGCCTGATCTGGGATAATCTGCTCCGCACCTGCCACCTCGACGACCTGGCGAAAAATCTGCACCTGAACTACATCCTGCCGACAAAAAATCCGGTTGCAACTACGGCCCAGTTTAGCAACTCTGCCAGTCCGCGCATCGCCCTGGTCATGCATCTGTTTTTCCCCGACCTGGTCGATGAAATGGCCCAGTACGCCGCTGCGATGCCGGCCCATGCCGACATTTACATCTCGACCAATACGGAAGAGAAGAAGCAGGTCATCCTGGAACGCTTTGCCGGTGTCACTGAGGGCAAGCTCGAGGTCCGCGTCACCAATAACCGCGGCCGCGACGTCTCCAGTTTGATGGTGGGCATGCGCGATGTCATCCCTCAGTACGACTATGTCTGCTTCGTTCATGACAAGAAATCCGGCCAAGTCAAGCCTGGCTCAATCGGCGAGAGCTTTGCCTGGAAATGCCTGCAGAACATGCTCTCCAGCCCGGACTACGTCGCCAATATCCTCCGCACCTTCGCCGAGAATCCGCGCCTCGGTCTTTTAGTACCGCCGGAGCCGAACCACTCGTATTATTTCTTCAGCCTCGGCGACGAATGGTCCTGGAATTTCGACAATACCCGGATCCTCGCCCAAAGGATGGGCCTGACTGTGCCGATCTCGGAAGATAAACGCGTGATCGCACCGCTGGGCTCCTTTTTCTGGTTTCGCACCGCCGCACTCCTGGCGCACTTTGATAACCAGATGGACTACACAGATTTCCCCGAGGAACCGCTGCCCGATGACGGCTCGGTCTCCCATGCGCTCGAGCGGATCTACCCCTTCGTCGCCCAGCAGGCCGGCTACTACACCGGCGTTGTCATGGCGAATGACCTCGCGCGCCTCGAATACACCAACCTGCGCCACTATGTCTCGTCTTACAACAAGAGCGGCTTCGATTTTTCGATCCGCGGCCCCTTCACCCTGATGAACGCCATCTACCACCAGAAATTCTACGATGCCCCCAAATGGGTCGGCATCGCCGGAGAGCGCCTCGAGCACATCGAGCATTTGACGGACGAATACCACAGGCTGCAGGCGATGTATGAGAATACGCTCGATGTCCGGCTGCGGCGGCTGGTCAAGAAATTGCTGCCGGGGACATTGCGCAACCGGATCAGAATCCAAGGGGAGGACGTCAAAAATTGATGAGCAGCGAAACCGGAAAAAAGATCAGGGAAGGCTGGAGAATAGTCCTGCTCTTCGTGATCGTAGCCATCATCATGAGCTACAACTACTTGGTATTTACGACGAACAATTCGATAGAGTATGTCGATCCCAAATCTGATCTGGTAGAAATTCCCTTGGCTGGCCAGACGATTGAGCAGCATTTTTTCGCGAATGAGCCGGTCCGCTCGGTGGAATTTGTCGTCTATCGGGATCCGGAATCGAAACCGGTTGAGTTTAAACTGAATGCGACCCTGATCAATTACGATACGGACGAGAACTATGGCGCGATCCAGAAAACTGTCAGTCTGAAAGATACAGCCACCCGTGTCCGGTTTGATTTCCCGGATACCCTGACGGTTGAGATCAATGAATTTGTAGTCAGGTTGACATCTCCCGATGCTGGTCCATCGGTTTATCTCCAGGCCACAGAAAATGGGTACCCCGAATCCCTGGTGATCAATCGAGAAAAACTGGACGATCATCGCCTGACATTCAAGGTCCAGTATTCGAACAATCTGATGCTGGCCTACTTTGCCTTTACCCTGGTGGTCCTGACCGTTTCCTTGTTTTTCCTGCTTTATCCGCAGCGGGTTGCCACGTTAAAGCCGCACCAGTTTTTCATCGTGCTGGCCCTGATCAGCGGCATCGCCCTGGCCTTTATCAGCCCGTCCGGACAAGAGCCTGATGTAGGTGACCATATCCTGCGCTCGTTCGATGTGTCCTATGGCAATATCACCCCCGTATTCAGACAGACCTATGATAAAAAAGTCCAGATGCCAACGAATTTTTCCGAATTCAATGACCAAGTGCTTGAGCCTGGACTGAACAAAGGCCTGGCCCGGCAACAAAAATTGCAGAACACCTATTTTGCGACTGGTGAATCAGGTGTCCAGGACTATCGCTACAAAGCCAAATATTCCACCGTCACTTATTGGCCTCAAGGCCTGGGTCTGTATCTGGGCCGAACCTTTGGATGGAATGCATTTGAAACCATCATTTTAGCCCGGCTTTTCAACCTGCTGGTTTATATTTTCCTGACCCAACTTGCGATCAAGCGTCTGCCCATGCTAAAAAACACCCTGATGGTGATTGCCTTGATCCCAATTGCTGTCAATCAAGCCAGCACCTTGTCGGCCGACGGGGTCTTGAATGGCTTATCCCTTTTATATGTGGCACTGGTCATCCAACTGGCAACGACCAGAAAACCGATCCGGATGATCAATTTGATCCCATCCGCCATCTGCCTGTATATTGTGATTCTAGCCAAGCCTGCCTATGTGCTATTGGCGTTGCTGTACCTGGTTATTCCAGTCAAAAAACTGAACCCCTGGCTGGCTGGAATCCTGAAATATGTCGCCCTGATCTCGGCCGGGACGGTTGCCGCCGCAGTGCTGTTTGGCTTTTCGGCAGGCTGGCTCAAGCTTGCAGAAAATAAGGTCTTTTACGCTTCACAGCTGGAATTTATCATGAAAAACCTGCTGTCGACCTTCAAGATCCTGGTTCACACCCTGGATGTCAGCGGATATCAGTACCTGAGCTGGCTCAATATGCTGGGCTGGATCAATTATTCGCTAGGAATCCTGATCATAGCAGTGCCTCTGTACATTGTTTTGGTCGGCCTGGCGGAAGAACAACCCTATGACTGGTCGTCCTGGCAGAGAACGGCTCTGTGGGGTGTTTTTAGCCTGACCATTGCCGGGATCTTTGTCGGACTTTATGCATTTGATGTGGTCAATAGCATTGGTGCGTCCCTCATGCTGGGTGTCCAGGCCCGTTACTTCATTCCAGTCTTTATCCTTCCCTTTCTGGCCATGAGGCGCCCCTTTGTGTTTACCAGACCTGCAGGGCTTACTGCCAGGCTGGCTGGCATCAGCGGCCTGATGTTGACGTATACGCTATACACCCTGACGCGGTTGATTTACTGAGAGGAAATGGCATGAATGCAGTAGAAAGATCCTTTGACCGCGCTTTTCAAGTGATGATTACGATTGCTGTGGTTTCAGTCCTGCTGATAACTGCATTTTCCCTGGTCAGGGTGGCCGGCTTTGTACCGGTTGATAGCAGCATAGTAAGCATCAATAATACCCCGGATTATGCCATGGGTGGCATCCAGGGTGAAACCGTGCTCCAACAGACCTTCAAGGCCAAATGGCCGGTTGAGAAAATTGCGATCAAAATGGCGACGTATGACCGAGAAAACCCCGGTGAAATCTACCTTCGGGTTTATGAAAAAGTCTCTGGAATAACCATTTCCCAATCTGTGATGCGCGCTGAAGATGTCGTAGACAATGATTTCAATATCTTCACCCTCGATCAGGAAATTCCTGGCAATAACCAGGTCTATGTAATCGAAGTCTCTGGATCGGCATCGAACCGGCTCCAGTCAGTTGGTGTCTGGTGCAGCTATGGCGATACTTATCCGGATGGGGAACTCACCGTCAACGAATTTGTAACCGATGGCGACATGGTCTTTTTTCTAGCCAATTCGGAAAAAAAGAGCTCGTCCAAGGCCATCTGGGCTACCATAGGCCTGACCGCCGTGTTGCTTCTACTGACATTTGCCTGGCTCACATGGACCAGTTATGAAAACAGGAGACAGTCGTGAAACGCATTTTCATCATCCCTGCCTTCAATGAAGCGGAAATCCTTCCCAGCTTGATCGCTGAGGTCAGGGAAAAGGCACCTGATTTCGATTATGTCATCATCAACGATGGTTCGACCGACCTGACCCGCGAAGTTTGCCGGGACCATCAATTTAATGCCATCCATCTTCAATGCGATGGCTACACCAAAGCCAATACCTATCCCCATGAATGGTTTTAAAATATTGGATAAGTCTAATAGCCATTGACTAGCGAAATAAAAGCCTGGTATATTCCCAAACAATTTAGAAAACTGTCCTAGAA
>SABL01000234.1 GCA_009928985.1 Clostridia bacterium | reverse complement strand
CCTTGACCATGGCGTCAGCGGCTTCGATGGAAGCGACGAGACCTTTGGTTTCGATCATGCCGAGAGCTTGCAGAGTTGCCATAATAATTGCCTCCTTGGATTTTCGTGCGGTCCATGCCGCTCTTTGGAAAAAATATCGCAGGACAAGTCAGATTGGATCAGGATGGTTTTGACTGCCAGCTGGATCAGGCCTGCTGCAGCCGTTCGATCACTTTGCGGACAACAGCTTCGACGTCGATGGCCGGGGAAATTTCTGTCCGGCAGATGCCTTCCGGGCAGTCCGGTACTTCGGCGCGGATGTCCTTGAGTTCGCGGATACCATGGGCAACATGCCGGAGGTTCAGAAGGTTCATCGGTCCGACATTGTCCGAGGTGGCACTGCCACCGATGGCGCCGCAGCCCAGGGTGAGGGAGGGGAAGAGGCCGGTTGTGCCGCCAATGCCACCCAGCGTACCGGGCGAATTGACAACAATCCGGGATACCGGGATGTTGCGGGCGAAGTAGTCAACAATGGCCATGTCCTGGGTATGGATGGTCATGGTATGGCCGGCTCCTTCGTAGCGCAGGATCTCCTGGCAGCGTTCGCAGACTTTCTGATAAGTGTCCTCGCTGTAGAAAGCAAGGATCGGGGCCAGTTTCTCATTGGAATAGGGGTGCCCGCGGCCGACTCCGTCTTCATCGGCGATCAAGACCCGGGCTTCGGCGGGGACATCGATTTCTGCCAGGCGGGCGATGACCTGGACACTGCGTCCGACGATCTGGGGGTTCATGGTCCCGTCACCACGCAAGATGAACTTGCCCAGTTTTCTGGCCTGGTCGGGTGTCAGGAAACAGGCCCCCTGGCGGACCAGCTCAGCCCTCACGGCATCTTTCATGTCCGTTTCGCAGATGACAGATTGTTCCGATGAGCAGACGGTTCCGTTGTCAAAGGTCTTTGAATCCATGATGTGGCTGACTGCTTTTTGCAGATCTGCCGTCCGCTCGATGAAAGATGGTCCGTTGCCAGGCCCGACACCGATGGCTGGTGTACCTGAGGAATAGGCAGCCCGGACCATGGCTGAACCGCCTGTGGCCAGAATCATGGCTGTGTCGGGATGACGCATCAGGTTGTCTGTCGCCTGGATGGTCGGAATCGTGATGCATCCGACCAGATCCTCATTGCCGCCTGCCTCGATAATCGCCTGCCGAATGACCTTGACCGTCTGCAAGATGCAGCGCTGAGCGTTCGGATGGGGCGAAAACACGATGGCATTGCCGGCTTTGATCGCGATGATGGCCTTGAACAGCGTGGTTGAAGTGGGATTGGTGGAAGGAATCAGGCCAGCCACAACCCCCATGGGAATCGCATAGGTGCGAGTCTTGAGGGTGTCATCACGGGCGACTTCTCCGATGGTTTTCATGTCCTTGACCCGGTCAAAAACCATGCGGCTGGCAAAAATGTTCTTGATGACCTTGTCGTCCACAATGCCAAAACCCGTTTCCTCGACAGCCATTTCTGCCAGGCGGCGGGCGTTTCTGACGCCGGCCGTGGAAATAGAACGGCAGATCCGGTCGACATCGGCCTGGGTCTTGCCCGAAAGCTCTTGCTGGGCCTTCTTGGCAGCAGCAACGAGTTCACGGACTTCCTGGACGGACAGTAGATCTTTGTCGTAGAGCTGCATACATCAACTCCCCTGTTCGCGGAACTGGCGGATGGCCTCCAGCAGTTCCTCTTTCTTGGCAAACCGGATGTCCCGTTTCGACAGTGTGGAGATTTCTGTCTCCCGGGCCAGGGTTCTAAGTTCAGCAACAGTCAGATGATCGAGATCGTCTACCGTTTCGGCAAGGTCCTGCCTGGCTGGGGCAGGATCCGTTTCGGGCTCCGGCTGTGTCTCGCTGGCAGGTGCTTCGGCGGGATTATCGGGCGTTGCGCGGTCTGGGACAGCTTCGACTGGCGAATTGGCCCGGTTCTGGCTTTTGCCCTGGCCGCCTCCCTGACCCCGGCCTTGCGGCCCGAGCATGCCGGCGATGGATTCAGCCGGCCGCGGGATGACGTGGACAGAGATCACTTTGCCGACTTTGGCTGCTGCGGCCGCAGCTGCATCGATCGCCGCCCGGGTGGCACCCACATCACCTGTCACTTGGACGCAGACCAGGCCGCCTTTAACCTGGGTCAAACCCAGGAGCGTGACATTGGCTGCCTTGACAGCGGCATCAAGTGCCACGATGGCGGTGACCAGTCCATAGACCTCGATCAGGCCCAACGCTTTCATGGATCAGACC
>SABL01000233.1 GCA_009928985.1 Clostridia bacterium | reverse complement strand
TGTCATTGCAGCAGGCCAGATTGATCTGACCGTCGGTGCAGTCGCTGCGATGTCTGCCATGATTGCCTCTCTGGTCCTGCGTGATCTCAACAACATCCCGCTGGCAATCCTTGGCGGTGTCGGTTTTGGTGTTGTCTCCGGTGCCTTCGTTGGCTTCTTGGTCACCAGGCTTCGTTTGCCATCCTTCCTGGCAACCATGGGCATGATGTCAGTCATCCGTGGTGCTGCCATGTGGGTCACTCAGACGGCTGCTGTTCCGATCAAGAATTCGGTTTTCAACAAAGTTTTTGGCATCGGCGTGATTGGCGGTATCTCTGTTCTCGTTTTCTGGACCATCGGTTTCTACATCGTTGGCTACATCCTGTTCAACAAGAGCATTTTCGGCCGGCACACGCTGGCAACAGGTGGCAATGAAATGTCGGCAATCTACTCCGGTATCAAAACCAACCGGATCAAGGTCATCATCTTCATCCTATCCGGCGCCTTTGCCGGGTTTGCCGGCATCCTCTACGCTGGTCGCATGCAGGCTGGACGATTTTCATTCGGCGATGGGGATGAGCTCTCGGTCATTGCCGCAGTCGTCCTCGGTGGCACCTCGATGGCTGGTGGTGCAGGTTCGGTCATCGGATCCCTCTTTGGCTCGATCCTGATGGGAGTCATCAACAACGCACTGATCCTGGCTGGGTTGTCGATTGCTCAGCAGACCATCATCAAAGGTGCCATCATTGTCCTGGCCGTTGCGCTGAGCAACCTGACTCAAGGCAAACAGAAATAATCATTGAGTTAACAACCGTTACGATTTTAACGGGATAATGGTTCTTCTGCCAACCGACTCATAAATTAATCAACAATTAAATGTTTTCTCTAAGCCCAGGCGTTGCCCCAAATGGCGATGCTTAGATCAATGATCTCAAAAACCAGGAGGTTTGTATGAAAAAGTTAAAAGTTGGACTCATCGGCGCTGGATTCATGGGCAAGGCTCACGTGGTTGGATATTCCAATATGCCTAAATTCTTCTGGCCGGCCCCGGCTGTGCCGGTGCTCGACACCGTCTGTGACATCGTTCCTTCGATTGCATCTGACGCCAAGGATCGCTTCGGCTTCGAAAAGTCCTGCACCGACTGGCATGACATCATCAACGACCCGGCCATCGATGTTGTCAGTGTTTGCACGCCTAATGATAGCCATGCCGAAATCGCGATCGCCGCACTTAAGGCCGGCAAGCATGTCATCTGTGAAAAGCCAATTGCCAATACCCTCGAAAATGCCCAGGCCATGGCTGAAGCTGCTGCCAATGCCCAGAAGGGCCAGACGCTGATCAACATGTGTGCTTACCAGTATCGCCGTGTGCCAGCCCTGGTCATGGCCAAGAAGCTGATCGACGAAGGCTCGATAGGCAAGATCCTGAACATCCGCGCGACCTATCTGCAGAGCTGGTCGGCCGATCCGTCCTCGCCGCTGTCCTGGCGCTTCCAGAAGAAAGTTGCTGGCGCTGGCACTCTCGGCGACATCGCCACCCACGTGATCGACATCACCCAATATCTGGCCGGCGACATCCAGGAAGTCGTCTCCTTCCTGGACACCTATATCAAGGAACGTCCAGTTCAGGAAGGTGGCGTTGATCTGCTCGGCACCGTTAAACTCAGTGCCGATGCCAAAAAGGAAGTGGTTGACGTCGATGATGAAGCCTCGTTCCTGATCCGGCTCGCCAGCGGAGCCCATGGCAGCATTGAAGCGACCCGCAACGCCTGGGGCCGCAACAATTTCATTACTGTCGAGCTGCATGGTACAGAGGGTTCGATTCTGTTCAACTATGAGCGTCTCAACGAATTGCAAGTCTGTTTTGCCAAGGATCCTGACGACCGCCGCGGTTTCAAGACCATCTACACCGGTCCTGCCCATTTCTATGGCGAAGTGACGTGGAACATTCCAGGCATGAACATTGGTTATGGCGAGCTCAAGACGATCGAAACGTACGAATTTGTCAAAGCTGTCGCAACCGGTGTACAGCCCTCGACCACCTTTGCGGAAGGCTTCAAAGTTGCGAAAGTCTGTGATGCAGTCGCCCGATCCGCTGACAGCGGGAAATGGGAGAAAGTCTGATTCATTCAACTGTGAAACGAGCCATTCCGACCGTTTGACTGACCTCGATTAAAAATGGCCGCTCCGATCCTTGCTGTGATCGGAGCGGCTGTTTTTGTATCAGTTCATCATCCAGTCAGAATCTCTGTGGGTGGTGAACAAGAACCGTTTTTACAGAGTGGGCAGTTGGGGGTTTTCGCTGATTGCTTCGCTTAACTGGGCCGG
>SABL01000007.1 GCA_009928985.1 Clostridia bacterium | reverse complement strand
GAACAACCGCGTGATAACCGGGAAGCCCAGGCGGGCCGTGATCCTCGCCGAGACAACCCGCGCAATGGCAATCGTCCGCCACGCCGTCAGCCAAACCCCAATCGCGAACCAGGCCAGGCCAATGCTGCACCTGCAGGCGGTACCACGGGCCAGCAGCGTCGTCCCCCCAGAGAGCGGCAAGATCAACGCCAGGGCGGCCAGCAGTCCCAGTCCCGGCAAGGCCCTGTCGAGGCCGTGCGCGATCGTGGTCCGAATCAAGAACCACGCAATCGTCCGGAAAATCGTTTGGAAAACCGTCCGGAAGTGAAAACTGAAACCCGGCCTGAACGGACAGAACGTCAGGAGCCGGTCAAAGAACGGACGGATATCAGGGAACGACCTGAGACCAGGGAACGACCTGAGACCAGGGAACGGGCAGAACTCAAAGAGCGCCCGGATTCCAGGGACCGCCAGGCGGCCATTGCATCTGAACGCAGCCATCGCTGGGAGAAAAAAGCCAAGGCCGAAGAAACCTATGAGGATATCCACCGGGACAATGAACGGGTAGAAAAGGAAATCTGGCTCGAAATTGCGTCGATCCACAACATCAAACTTGATTTCTGATGTCACCACGCCCTTGCTGTCGGCGCTCATCCAGCATGCCGGCACTGGACGGACCTCTTTTCATATGCCTGGACATCGTTCAGGCCAGAGCTGGCCAGACAGCATCCGGACTCGTCTGGCTAGCCTGGACACGACCGAGCTGGCTGCCACCGATGATTTGCACCAGCCGACGGGTCCGGCCCTTGCTGCCATGGATCTGGCTGCGCACTGCTTTGGCGCCGGCAGGACCTGGTTCTTGACCAATGGTTCCACAGGCGGAATCCTGACCCTTCTGGCAGGTCTTGTCGGACGCGGCCGGAAAATCATTCTCCCCAGGACCTGCCATCTGGCTGTCAGCCATGCACTGGCGCTTCTTGATATCGAGCCGGTCTGGCTGGAATTCTCTCGCCCTGTTTCAACCGATCCACTCGGATTCTTGCCCGTTGTTGCGGTGAACCAGATCGCAGATGCCATTGCGCTTCACCCGGACAGCACAGCTGTCTTTTTGACCAGCCCTGATTATTATGGCCGTTGTGCCGATCTTGCTGCCATCAGCCTGGTGGTCCACCAGGCCGGGATGTTGCTGCTGGTCGATGAAGCTCATGGTGCACACTTTGCTGCTGCGCCGGGCCATCTGCCACGGACGGCTCTGGCCAGTGGAGCCGATGCGTGTGTCCAAAGCGCTCACAAGACATTGCCCGCTCTGACCCAGGGTGGTTACCTCCATGTGTCAGAATCCTTGATGAACCAGGATCCGCGCACCGCAGGGCGCATCACCGCTGCACTCAGGATTTTCCAGACCTCCAGCCCATCCTTTGTCATCGCTGCCAGCCTGGATTTTGCCCGGGCTTATCTGGAAAAGCACGGCCAGGAGCAGATCGAAAAGACACTTGTATCCATCCAGGATCTGGCCATGGCCCTGTGGCCGGATTATCTGATTTCGCCAGCTACAGCCACTCCTGTCCGGGGTGAGGTTCGAGATCCGCTGAGAATGGTCATCCGGCAGAGGGAGCCTTTGGCACTGCCAGCGACACAACTGGCTCTCGAGCTCAGTTTGCATGGGATCGATATTGAGCTGTCAGACCTGACCCGGCTGGTCCTGATTCCGTCTCTGGATCAGCCTGGACACGACTTCGAGCGTTTGCGCCTGGCTTTGAGTGCCTGGCTGAAAAAACCACAGCCAGATCGACCTGCCAGCGATGTAGATGTGCTGCAGTTGGAGCAACACTGGCTGGAATTGCTGGTCCAGCCGCCGGAAATGGCTCTGACGCCAGGGAGTGTCCTGCTGGAACCGGTAGACACTGAGATTGTCCCGCTGATTTCATCGGCAGGTTCCGTGATGGCTCAGGCAATCGCCCCCTACCCACCGGGAATCCCGCTTTTGCTGCCTGGGGAACGAATGGACCAGGCGCGGCTTGATTTACTTCTAGCCTTGCGTGACAATGGAATCAACCTATCCGGCGTCGACCATGATTCCATCCGAGTCGTCGTTTGAGATTTTCTCTGGAGCCCAGATGATGTATAATGACGACAAGCAACGTGGAAATGGCGGTCAGCGATCGCCTTCGAGAGGTCTTCTGATCACTTTCGAGGGGATCGATGGTTCTGGCAAGTCGACTCAGGCCCATCTGGCTGCCGACTGGCTCCGGCTTCAGGGCCGTTCGGTCCTGTCCCTGCGGGAACCCGGCGGCACGGCCATTGGGGAGTCGATCCGCTCGATTCTCCTGGCCAAGGCCAACACTGCGATGTGCATGGAGACAGAGCTGTTGCTGTTTGCAGCGGCGAGGGCCCAGATCATCCGCGAGGTGATTGTGCCGGCATTGGCCGCAGGGACTTATGTGATCTGTGACCGGTTCTATGATTCGACCACGGCCTATCAGGGCTATGGCAGGGGCATCGACCGCGAGATGATCCGGCAGTTGCAGACGATTGCGACGGGCGGATTGCGCCCGGACCAGACGTACCTGCTCGATGTCAGCATTCCAGTTGCCCTGCAGCGTCTGGCTGGCCGGCCCGGCAAGGCCGACAGACTCGACGGCGAGGACACCGGTTTCATGATCCGCACTCAGGCTGGGTACCGGGCGATCTTGCTCGAGGAGCCAGACCGGGTGATCCGGATAGATGCCGACCGCAGCGTGTCCGAAATCCAGAATAGCATCATCAGTCATTTAAAGGGGGACCTGGCATTATGAAACTCATTTTCTCAATCGTCCATGACGAGGACAGCCCGCGCCTGATGGCCGAGCTCAACCGGGCAGGCTACCGCGTGACCAAGCTCAATTCATCGGGCGGTTTCCTGCGCTCTGGCAACACGACCCTGATGATTGTCGTCGAGGAGGCCCAGCTGGAAGAGGTGCTTGGCATCATCCGCAAGTTTTCCAGCAGCCGCCAGGCAGCGATCAATACCAATGTCACACCCTCATCGATGGGCGGGTCTTATATCCCGTACCCGGTCGAAGTGATGGTTGGCGGCGCCACTGTTTTTGTCCTCAACGTCGAACATTTCGAGAAAATGTGACATGGGTTTTGCCGCCCTTGTTGGACAAGCTGACTTGAAAGTGCGCCTCGGTTCCATCCTGAAGGGTGAACCGGGGCATGCTTATATCCTGAGCGGTCCACTCGGTATCGGCAAATCCACCTTCGCCCAGGTTTTCGCCCAGGCTTTGCTCTGCCAGGAACCTACACCGGACGGTGGCTGCGGGGCATGCGATTCCTGCCGCCATTTCAGCCACCAGGCTCATCCAGATTTCAGGACGTTGCTCCTGGATCCTGCTGACAAGGTGATCAAGGTCGAGCGCGTGCGCCAGACCATCCAGGCAGATATCGCCTTGCGGCCCCAGTTTGGCCGGCGCAAAGTCTACCTGGTAGATGCAGATTTCCTGAACGAACAAGGGCAGAACACTCTTTTGAAGTCCCTCGAGGAACCCCCGGATTTTGTTACTTTCATTCTGATGGCATCTGGCTTGGAGCGGCTGCTGCCGACGGTCTTGTCGCGATTGACCGTCCTGGCCCTGCAGCGCTACCGTGATGAGGAAGTCATTGCGATCCTGGCGCGTGAGTGGCAGGCCAGTGGCCAGGCTATGCCTGATGCGGAGAGCCTTGCTTTCTATGCCCGCTATGCCAATGGTGTACCAGGGGCAGCCATCAATTTGCTTATGAGTTCCTGGTTTGCCGATTTGCGACAGGAGACCATTGATTTTTACCATCAGATCGGGTCGTTCAGCCGGTCCCGGATGCTGACGGCAGGATTTGGCTTTTTCGATGCCAACCGGGCCAGGGCGGATGTTCTGCTGGACATTCTGGCCAGCTTGGTCAGGGACCAGATTGTCCTTCTCATGACCGGTGATCCGAGCCACCTGACCAACCCCGACCAGTTTGCCCAGCTGGCGGTACGAGATGAAAAAAAACGCCAGGCAGCTGTGCCTGGCTTGATGCGCGCAGCTGCTGCGATCACGGCCGCCCGGCGCGGACTGGCTTTGAATGCCAGTTTCGAAGGACTGGCCTGCCACCTTTTATTGACGCTCAGAAAGGAGCTCATTCATGCCTAAAGTAGTCGGAGTCCGTTTTCACGGCGCCGGAAAAGCTTATCACTTCGATCCGATCGGTCTTCCCCTGAAGACTGGCGATGCGGTGATCGTTGAAACGTCACAGGGGGTCGAGCTGGGTATCGTTGCCGAGCAGGTCTTCGAGTTGGCTGAGGAGCGCCTGCCAGCTCCTCTGAAACCTATCTTGCGCCAGGCGACGGTTGACGACATGGATCATTATGATGCCAATTGCCAGAAAGAACGCGAAGCGTTCCGGGTGGCAGCTGACAAAATTGCTTCCCGTGGCCTGGACATGCGTCTGGTCAGCGCGGAATATACCTTTGACAACCGCAAAATCGTCTTTTATTTCACAGCGGATGGCCGGGTCGATTTCCGCGAGCTGGTCAAGGACCTTGCGGCTATTTTCCGGACCCGGATCGAACTGCGCCAGATCGGTGTGCGGGATGAAGCGCGCATGGTCGGAGGGCTCGGAATCTGTGGCAGAGTGCTGTGCTGCTGTTCCTTCCTGACAGATTTTGTGCCCGTCTCCATCAAGATGGCCAAGGAGCAGAGCCTGTCCATGAATCCGGCCAAGATTTCTGGCGCCTGCGGACGTCTGATGTGCTGCCTGAAATACGAACAAGACGCTTACGAAGACGCCCACGCCCGGATGCCCCGCCCTGGCCACCAGGTCAAGACAGCAGAAGGCCTTGGTGTCGTCGAAGGCATCAACCTGCTCAAGGAAACTGTCACGGTCCGCCTGGACCGTGGTGGCGAAGCAGACCTCATCACTCTACCCAATGCTGAGGTCGAGATCATCGGAGGCAAACCAAACAAGAAATGTGGTGGTTGTGGCAGCAAGGGCAAATCCCCAGCCGCACAACCGCGCGCTTCAGCGGCAGACGCCTAGCCCCACTATCAGCACGCCTGCCGGCGAATCCTTTGCCGGATGCTTGCCCTCAGCCCATCCGGGTGCTAAAATCGTGAACGAACGGGAGGTGTTCAACCATGGCTTACAAAATTTCTGACGCGTGTATTTCCTGCGGCGCTTGCGAAGGCGAGTGCCCGACCGGTGCGATTTCTGCTGGCGCCAGCCAGTATGTGATCGACGCAGATACCTGTATCGATTGCGGTGCCTGCGAATCCGCTTGCCCCGTTTCAGCCATTTCTGCCGGCTGATTCTGGTCCGGATTTCCCCGGCAAATGAGGGAAAGCCTAGTGCTTTCCCTTTTTGTTTTCAATGGATGGCTGATGGATGGATGAATTGTGGATCGCAGCAGATGAAACCCTGGAAGATTTGCAGCGCGCTGGTTTGAAGCTGATCCAGAAAACCAGCGGATTCCGGTATGGCGAAGACTCGGTCTTTCTGGCCGCTTTTGCTGCTGGCCTGGTGAAACAAAAGAAACAGGTGCAGGCAGCTGATCTTGGTGCCGGAAGTGGAGCAGTGAGTGTCCTTTTGGCAGGCCGCCTGCCTCAGGTCAGGCTGACTGCAATCGAAATCAGTCCCAGGCCATTTTCTGTGCTGGAACGCAATTTTGCCCTCAACCAGATGCAAAGCCAGTGCACTGCTGTCCTGGGTGATGTGCGGGACGTGACGTTGCTCCCACGGGCCAGTCTCGACCTTGTCGTCAGCAATCCTCCCTATCGTGATCCCGGGCGTCATTTGCCGCCGTCCCGATTGCAAAATGATCCTCAACTGGCGCTGGAATGGCGGACCTCTGTCGAGACTACCTGCCTGACGATGGATGACCTGATGAAATCAGCTGCGTGCTGGCTCAAGCCGGGGGGCCTGATTGCCCTGGTCCAACGACCTGCCAATCTGCCAGATATCCTGTCTGCCATGCGCCAGTACCGGATCGAACCGGTTGCCCTGCGCACGATTGTACCTTTGCCTGGACGAGCACCGACCAGCCTGCTCGTCGCCGGCCGCCTGCATGGCCGCCCGGGATCCTTCCGCTATTTGCCAGACCTCATTGTCAATGTGTCCCCCGGTCAGCCCAGTCCGGAAACCCGCCAGATCTATGGAGAAGAAACTCATGACGGATCAATCAGCTTCTGAATCAGCCAACACACTTCCCCGCGGCACCCTGATTCTGGTCGGGACCCCGATCGGCAACCTGGGCGATCTTTCGCGCCGGGTGATCGAGGTGCTGGCCCAAGTCGACCTGATTGCGGCTGAAGACACGCGCCGCACCCGGCAATTGTTGTCTTATCTCGGCTTGCATCAGCCTCTGACCAGTTACCATGAACATAACCAGGTCAGCAAAGGCCTCGAACTGATCGAGAAATTGCGTTCAGGGCAGTCTATTGCCCTGGTTTCAGATGCCGGAATGCCGTGTATCAGCGATCCCGGCGGACGCCTGGTCGCCGAATGCGTGGCGGCTGATCTGCCCGTGCTGGTGATTCCCGGACCCTCGGCTGCCGTCACAGCACTGGCAGGGTCCGGCCTGGAAACCGAACGATACGCTTTCGAAGGCTTTTTGCCTGCAGACCGCAAGGCTCGCAAAGCCCGCTTGATGGAATTGCAGAAAGAATTGCGGACCATGGTTCTCTACGAGGCACCACACCGCCTGAAAAAGACCTTGCAGGAACTGATCGGCCTTGGTTTTGGCGACCGCCTGGTCGCCCTGGGCCGTGAACTGACCAAAAAGCACGAGGAGTTCCTGCGCGGGACCGTCCAAGGCCTGGCTGACTATTACGAAACCAATGAACCACGCGGTGAATTTGTCATTGTTCTCGAAGGACTGACTGCCCTGGCCCGACGCTTGCCTGAACATCCGACTGTATCTGGCAGCTCTGGACTGCCCGGTGCCCAAGGTCATGCCAGGGAAGATGCAGTGGATTTGCTGAAACAACTGCTTGCACAAGGCCATTCTGTCAAGGAAGCCGCCCGTGAAGCCGCAACCCAGACCGGCGGCAAAAAGAATGAGCTCTATGCCCTGGCCATCCAGATCCAGGAGAATGAACTGGGCGAATCATGAAAGGATAAAAGGATCTTTGGGTTTATCGACCATTGGATCCAACCCGGACTTAGGTCCTTGGACTGGCATGGCTTAAAAATTCACAAAGCCTGGCAAAGGCGTTATAATACCGTAATCAGCCCGACAGGAGGCCCACATGGACAAGACATTCTACATCACAACTCCGATTTACTATCCGAGTGACAAACTGCACATCGGACATTCTTATACAACTGTGGCAGCGGATGCCATGGCCCGGTACAAGCGTCTGCAGGGCTTTGATGTCATGTTCCTGACCGGGACGGATGAGCACGGCCAGAAAATCCAGCGCAAAGCTGAGGACAAGGGTGTCACGCCACAAGCGTATGTAGATCATGTCGTGGCCGGGATCAAGGATCTCTGGCAGCTGCTGGACATATCCTATGACCGTTTCATCCGCACCACAGACGAAGCGCACGTCCAGGCTATCCAGGACATTTTCCAGAAACTCTACGACAAAGGCGACATCTATAAAAGCGAATACGAAGGCTGGTACTGCACCCCTTGCGAGTCCTTCTGGACCGAAACCCAGCTCGTCGATCACAAATGCCCGGACTGCCACCGCCCGGTCGAAAAAGCCAAGGAAGAAAGCTATTTCTTCCGCCTCTCCAAGTACCAGGATGCCCTGATCCGGCTCTTTGAAGAACATCCGGATTTCATCTTGCCGGTAGCCCGCGCCAATGAGATGCTCAACAATTTCCTGCGCCCCGGTCTCGAGGACCTGTGCGTGTCCCGGACGACCTTTGACTGGGGCGTGCCGGTTCCGTTTGATCCCAAGCATGTTGTCTATGTCTGGATCGATGCCCTGTCCAACTACATCACCGCACTCGGCTACCCGTCCCTGACCGGTGACATGGCCCGCTACTGGCCGGCCGATGTCCAGCTGGTCGGCAAGGAGATCGTCCGCTTCCATACCATCATCTGGCCCGCGATGCTGATGGCCCTGGATATCCCTTTGCCCAAGCAGGTCTATGGCCACGGCTGGCTGCTGTTCAAGGACGGCAAAATGTCCAAGTCCAAAGGCAATGTCATCGACCCGGTCGTGCTCTGTGAAAAGTATGGCGTCGATGCCGTGCGCTATTTCCTGTTGCGTGAAGTGCCCTTTGGCTCCGATGGGATATTCTCCAATGAGGCACTGATCAGCCGGATCAACTCCGACCTGGCTAATGACCTCGGCAACCTCGTCAGCCGGACCGCGGCCATGATCGGCAAATATTTCCCCGCTGGTTTGCCTGCAGACCGCCTGACAGCTCATCCAGACAGTGAGTTGATCGACCTGGTCCGTGAATTGCCGGACAAAGTCGAAGCTGCGATGGACCAGCTCCAGTTCAGTTCTGCGTTGGCCGAAATCTGGAAAGTCGTCGGCCGCAGCAACAAATACATCGATGAAACCGCCCCCTGGGTCCTGGCCAAAAATGAGAGTGACGCTCCCCGTCTGGCAACTGTCCTTTACAACCTGGCGGAGACGATCCGTGTCGTCTCGATCCTGATCCAGCCGTTCCTGACCCACACGCCCACCAAGATCTGGACGGCACTGGCGATCCCGGCTGGTGAACAGACGGCCTGGGAATCAGCCCGGACCTATGGCCTGTACCAGGCCGCAGCGGCCCTGCCCAAGACCGACCCGATCTTCCCGCGCATCGACATCGCCAAGGAAATCGCCGCGCTCGATGCCATGCTCCAGGCTCAGGCCGACGCTGCCGCCGCATCTGCAGACAGTGCCGTACCCGCTCCTAAGGACGAAGTCAAATCCGAGACTGCCACCCAGACTGCAGCTGCAACGACGGCGGTGAAAGCCCAGGCTCCTGTGCCTGAGGCTGTCCCGGAGGGCGTCGCCCTGATCGAGTTTGACGATTTCCTCAAGGTCAACCTCCAAGTCGGCACGGTGAAATCCTGCGAGAAAGTCGCCGGTTCGGACAAATTGCTTTGCTCCCAGATCGATATGGGCAGCGAAGTCCGCCAGATCGTTTCCGGCATCGCTCAATCCTATGCCCCAGAAGATATGGTCGGCAAGCAGGTCATCGTCGTCACCAACCTCAAGCCAAGAAAGATCCGTGGCGCCATGTCCCATGGCATGATCCTCTGTGCCACGACCGAAAGTGGCTACAAGGTGCTCACCGTGGATGCACCTGTCCCGTCCGGTTCTGAAGTCGGCTGACGATGGACTGTCTTCAGCAGCCCTCAGGCAGTTTTCAACAGCCCACAGGCGACCAACTCCCGCCCCTGGAGTGGATCGACTCTCACGCCCATTTGCAGGGCAAACCTTATGCCCAGGACCTCATTGAGGTCCTGGCGCACAGTCGTGCCACCGGAGTTCATACCATGCTGCTGCCCGGCACCGATCTGGCAGACTCCCAGACCGCGGTCGACCTGGCTTTGCGCCATCCTGGCCAGGGTCTGGTTGTATCGGTGGGCGTTCATCCGCACGATGCCAAGTCGCTCACCCCGGATGGGCTCTCGCAGCTGCGTGAACTGGTCCTTCAGCACCGGAGCCATCCTGTTGTGGCCATAGGCGAGATTGGCCTGGATTACCACTACGATTTCTCGCCGCGCGATGTTCAACGCGACGTTTTCCGCGCCCAGCTCGAATTGGCCCAGGAACTGGATCTGCCCGTGATTGTCCACGACCGCGAAGCAACAGCCGACTGCCTGTCGGTCATCGCCGAGGTTGCCGCCAAACGTCCCTTGCGTGAAATCCCCGGCGTTTTTCATTGCTATTCCGGCAGT
Organism: Clostridia bacterium; assembly: GCA_009928985.1. GTDB lineage: Bacteria > Bacillota > Clostridia > Saccharofermentanales > UBA5734 > UBA5734. Next base: position 39,996 of record SABL01000007.1, on the reverse strand, counting down.
GTCGAGACCGCGGTGATCTTGCTGAAAATGGGCTTTTACCTCGGGTTTGACGGTCCGATCACTTTCAAGAACGCCCGCAAGGCGCTCGAGGTGATCGCATCCTGTCCGCACGACCGTCTGGTCCTCGAGACCGACAGCCCCTATTTGACACCCGTACCGCACCGCGGCCACCGCAACACGCCGGAGTACATCCCCCTGATCGGTGCCAAAGTCGCCGAGATCTGGGGCTGTGACCTCGCCGAAGTAGCCGTCCAGACAACCGCCAATGCCAGGAAATTGTTTGGCCTGTCCTGAAATTTCATTGTTGACAAGGGTGGTGCGATCTGGTATCCTCTGTCTTGCGCTCGAAACAGTGCACCGCTCGGGAGCTTAGCTCAGCTGGGAGAGCATCTGCCTTACAAGCAGAGGGTCACAGGTTCGAGCCCTGTAGTTCCCACCATTTTCATACACGGCGCAGTAGTTCAGTCGGTTAGAATGCCAGCCTGTCACGCTGGAGGTCGAGGGTTCGAGCCCCTTCTGCGTCGCCAAACAACCGGTCCGAAAGGACCGGTTGTACTATGCCCAGATAGCTCAGTCGGTAGAGCAGGGGACTGAAAATCCCCGTGTCGCTGGTTCGATTCCGGCTCTGGGCACCACAAGAACCGCCTTGGCATCAAGCTTCGGCGGTTTTTGATTTTGGGGAATTGTTTGCTTCAGTATGTTATTTCACGGCAACACTCCATGCGGAACGCCCAGTTTTCAAACCAAGGAAGATAATACCCGCAGCACCTCCCATGCCTTTAACGTGATCCATTTGGACGGCTTGCCTTTTTGCTCGATCCGGACCTGCATCTTACCGTTGAACGTGTTTTCCAAAAGCCAGCGACCATCTGGCTGTTGTTTGCTCGCAAGGACAGCAAGGGCGTCATCGAGGCGGGCATCGTAGCGTCCCAGGCTGGCGAAGATCCCCAGCAGCTCGAGGATGTCGGTGTTGTACATCAAGGGGAAACCCAGGCGTAACCAGCCAGGCTTGGCCATCTGGCTGAGATCGTGACTTTTGCGGTACAGGTGGTGCTTGAGAAAATAGTCTGCCAGTTCGTCGATTTTGGCCGAGATCTCCGGCGTGCGTTTTGCTGCTGGCACAGCGACGAGTGCTTTCAATGCTTTGGCCACGCCCATGTGGCAACTGTGGCGGCCAAAGCAGTTGGTGTATCGCTTGTAGTAGGGGTCGGAGGGTGGACTGGTTTCACCATCATCGGCGCGCTGGCGGGTAATGATCCAGTGGAGGGCCATTTGGACCCGGGGATCGTCGAGATAGCCCAGCTGAATCAGGCTGTAGACCATGTTGCCAGTCAGGCAGGGGATGATGCCACTGGGCAGGCCCTCACCGGTTCGGACACTCATCTGGTAGGAAAAACCGCCACTGTCCGGATCCCGGGAATGGTTGAGAATGAATTCGCAGGCACGCTGGATCCGTTCGTCGGCCGGATCGGCTGCCAATTCGGCCAAGACCAGCAAAGTCCAGACCGTGCCTTGGTATTTGCTGGTGTAGAATTTTTCCGGCAGGTCCCAGGAACCGTCCGGATTCTGTTTGCCAAGGATGGCAGGAACTGGGCCTGACTGCATGATGGCCTGTCTGGCCTGATGGATCTGTGCGCTCGCCAGGTCTGGTCCGACCAGATCGCGCAAGGTGAAATAGCGGACGGAAGGATTGTCTTCCTCGAGCAGCCAGTCCAGGACCAGTTGGTCTGGCAATGGTGGCAATACAGGTTTCACAAAACAACACCCCCTTTTGCGATCAGGGATCTTGTCTATTAGTGTAGCACCAATGGGCCAAGGCAAAATTTACAGGATTGCCGAATGAAAGAACTTGGTTTAATCTTTTAAATGTGATATAGTCGCTTTGCTTAGGGAGTAGCAGCCGCATTTTGCGGAGGTCAAGTCAACAGCAAGGCAAAGGATTGTCTGGCTTGACCAAGAAGTGCGAGACTATTCGAACATGCCAGGCATGATCGAGTGGTCTTTTTTGTTTGATTGTGTCAATGTGAGGAGAAAAACATGAACCAGGAACCTTACCAGGAACAACTGGCGGATCTGATCTTGCGACTGGAAAGCAACCCCCATCAGGGTCTTGACTCGCAACAGGCGGCAGTTCTGCTGGAAAAGTACGGACCCAATGCCCTCAAGGAAAAGAAAAAGCAGACGATGCTGCAAAAGCTGTTGGCACAGTTCAAGGATGTCATGGTCCTGATCTTGATCGCTGCCAGCCTGGTTTCGGCTTTCCTTGGTGAATACATCGATGCTGGTGTCATCATCGCCATCGTCCTGATCAATGCCATTCTGGGTGTGGTCCAGGAAGGACGGGCCGAAAAGGCGATTGAAGCCCTGCAAAAAATGACCTCGCCCCAGGCCCGCGTCCTGCGGGATGGCGAGCAGAAATTGATCGCTGCTGCGGAGCTGGTCCCGGGCGACCTGGTGCTGCTGGAAGCTGGCGACATTGTCCCGGCTGACTTGCGCCTGTTGGAGAGCCAGTCGCTCAAGGCGGAAGAAGCTTCCTTGACTGGTGAATCCGTTCCGGTCGAGAAAAACGCCGCAGTTGTGCTGCCAGAAAAAACGTCTCTCGGCGACCGGGACAACATGGTTTTCATGAGCACGGCCATCACCTACGGCAAAGGCCGCGGTCTGGTCGTCGGCACTGGCTCCGGCACGGAAATCGGCAAAATTGCTGACAAGCTGCAGGAAATCAGCGATGAAAAAACGCCGTTGCAGAAAAACCTCGACCAGCTGGGCAAATGGCTCGGTATCATCTGCCTCTCCGTCAGTGCCATTGTCTTCCTGCAGGGGATTCTGATGGGCGGCGACCTGCTTGACATGTTCATGACCGCAGTCAGCCTCGCAGTTGCCGCGATTCCGGAAGGTTTGCCGGCTGTTGTCACCATCGTTCTGGCCCTGGGCATGAAGCGGATGGCTGACCACAACGCCATTGTCAAGAAGCTGCTCGCAGTCGAAACACTCGGCTGCGTCGACGTGATTTGCTCGGACAAGACTGGGACGCTGACTCAGAACGAAATGACCGTCACCCGCCTGTTTGCGGCCGACCAGCTGATCGCCGTCACGGGAACCGGCTACAATCCAGTGGGTGAACTGCAAAACCCAGCCAGTGGCGAGAAAGTGCCGTTGTCTGGTGAGATGGAACGCCTGCTGGAAATCGGCCTGCTGTGCAATGATGCCGCGCTGGTCAAAAAAGACGACGGTGCGATGGGTATCCTGGGCGACCCGACCGAAGGCGCCCTGATCGTCGCCGCGGCCAAAGCGGGTCTGGACCGGGCCAGTCTGAACCAGAACTATCCCAAAACCGGTGACTTGCCGTTTGATTCGGAACGCAAGATGATGTCGACCTTCCACACAGGGTATGCCGGCCAGGCACTGGTCTCCCTGACAAAAGGTGCGCCAGACATTATCCTGGATCGTTGTACGTCAGTTCTGATGATTGACGGGACTGAGCCAATGAGCGAACTGGTGCGCCAGGAGATTCTGGATGCCAACAGCGAAATGGCCCAGTCAGCCCTGCGTGTCCTGGCATTTGCCTACCGGGTCCATGAAGCGGATGACCAGAGCGGTGCCGAATCCGGCATGACTTTTGTCGGCCTGATGGGCATGATCGACCCGGCCCGTCCAGAAGCTCGCGACGCCATCGCCTTGTGCCAGGAAGCTGGCATCCGGGCGGTCATGATCACGGGTGACTACAAAGATACAGCCGTCGCCATTGCCAATGATCTCGGCCTGAGAAAGCCGGAAGACCATGTCCTGGCTGGTCACCAGATCGATGAAATGGACGATGCGACCCTGCGCCAGGAAGTCGAAAAGACCTCGGTCTATGCCCGGGTTTCACCGGAACACAAGGTCCGCATCGTTTCAGCCCTGAGGGCCAACCAGCACATTGCCTCGATGACTGGTGACGGTGTCAACGATGCCATGGCATTGAAGAGCGCTGATATTGGCGTTGCGATGGGTATCACAGGAACCGATGTGGCCAAAGGCACCGCCGACATGATCCTGACCGACGACAACTTCGCCACCATTGTCCAGGCTGTCAAAGAAGGCCGCATCATCTACAGCAATATCCGCAAATTTGTCGGCTTCCTCTTGTCATGCAATGTCGGCGAAATCCTGGTCATCTTCCTGAGCACCCTGATCCTGGGTCCGCTCAACGTACCGCTCCTGCCAATTCAGCTGCTCTGGCTCAACCTGATCACCGACAGCTTCCCGGCACTGGCCCTGGGCCAGGAAAAAGGCGAGCCCGACGTCATGGAGCAGCCGCCGCGCAGCCAGAATGAACCGATCCTCAACAAAGACATGATTTTCACGATCACGACCCAGAGCATCGCGATCTTTGCTGCTGTTTTTGCTGCTTTCAACATCGGTCTGTCCATTTTTGGCTACACCAATGGTGAACCTCATGATGGCGCCCGGACCTATGCCTTCATCACGCTGATCCTGGCCGAACTGTTCCGTTCCTACAGTGCCCGTTCGGAACACCAGCCCGTGCTGAAACTGGGATTGTTCGGCAATGCCACGCTGAACAAGGCGATTATCCTGTCCTTGTTCCTCCTGCTGGTAGTCGTCTATGTCCCGTTCCTGGACCCGATCTTCCACACGATTCCGCTCGGCTTCAATGACTGGGGGATCATCCTGCCGCTGTCCCTGATCCCCTTTGCCGTGGCTGAAACAATCAAATTCTTCAAGACTCGTTTCCGCAAGTGACGGCATCTTGCCTGCTTTGACGTCATGTGATAAAATACCGGTTACTGTGTGCTTTGTGAGTGGGATTTTCCATGCGCAAGGCAGGTGCAGCCCCAACATCCGGAGGTAGACCATGAACACATTCGCAATTGTCATCGCTGTGATCGATATCCTTGTCAGCATTGCCCTCGTGATGCTGGTTATTTTCCAGGAAGGCAACTCCAAGGGCCTGGGCGCAATCAGCGGTGGTGCTGACACCTTTTTTGGCAAAAGCAAAGGCCGTACCATCGATTCTCTGCTCAAACGCCTGACCTCGATTCTTGCCCTTGTCTTTGCTGTCCTGACGGTGGTTCTCTACCTGATGACCGGACGCGGCGCATAAGTCATATCCAGCCAGGTCCAGATCTTCTCATCGCAACAAAAAAGAGGGCCCGCAGCCCTCTTTTTCTATCTCACAGGGATTTGTTGTGAGAGATGATCACTATGGCAACATAAAAAGCGGCCCGTTTACTTGATCATGAAGCAGGCCGGAACTGTTTGAAGCCAAGATCCCAGGTTGTTTGTCCAAGCCTGCACCAGCTGCCTGGCACCGGGCAGGTCAGGTCAGGGTGAATGGCTCGAGTCGTGTGACCAAATCCTCGGCTGTGTCGTTGTGAATCTCAAGTGCGATCGGCCGGGCCAAGTCCAGGCTGAAAATCCCCATGATCGATTTCGCATCGACAATATAACGGCCTGAGATGAGATCGACATCATAGGAGAAGTCGTTCACGATCCGGACGAATTCCTTGACTTCGTTGATGGATTTGAGATGAATCGTCAATGTACGCATGTTTGTATTGTCCTTCAACCAGACTGCCCTGTCAATTGATTCCAGTCAATATGCGCACAGGACTTGGAGGATCGATCCAGAGGAGACCAAAAATGAGAGCTGCTTTCCATACGCTGGGATGCAAAACCAATCATTACGAAACCGATGCCATCGCCCTGCGATTTGTCGAGGCCGGATTTGAACGGGTCGAGTTTGACGATCCGGCAGATGTCTATGTCATCAATACCTGCACGGTCACGGGCGAGGCTGACCGGAAATCCCGCCAGATGCTGCGCCGGGCCAAACGCCAGGCCCCGGACGCCGTGGTCGTGGCGATGGGCTGTCATGCCGAATTGAGCGACGCCAGGAATTACGCGGATATCGTCATTGGAACACATGGCAAGGCCCGGGCTTTGGAACTGGTTCTGGATTACCTCGGGCTATCTTGTGCTAGCCAGGTTGAGCAAGCAGAGGATCAGGCAGACGCCTTGAATGCGATCGCACAAGAAGATATTTTTGAAGAACTGGGCATCGTCGACCAACAGTCTGAATGCCGGGCCCATATCAAGATTGAAGATGGCTGCAACTCGTTTTGCTCTTACTGCGCGATCCCGCTGGCGCGCGGCCGGATCCGCAGCCGGGAAGAGCGCGCGATCCTGGCCGAGGCTCAGGCTTTGGCCGCTGCTGGTTACCGGGAAATCGTCCTGACAGGTATCCATGTCTGTTCGTATGGCCTGGACCGGGGGGAGGGCAGCCATGCCGTGGTGGCTCTCGCAGCCAAACTGGCGCAGATCTCCGGGATCGAGCGCATCCGGCTGGGTTCGCTTGAGCCTTTGTCGATCACACCCTCGTTCATCGAACTGGCCTGGGACAACCCCAAGCTTTGCCCCCATTTCCATCTCTCCTTGCAAAGCGGCTCCGACACTGTGTTGAAAAGGATGAACCGCCGTTACACCACCAGCCAGTTCCGATCGGTCGCCCAGGCCTTGCGGAAGGCTTTCCCGGACGCCAGCCTGACAACGGATGTGATCGTTGGATTTCCCGGCGAAACGGATGAGGAATTTGCTGAGACGCTCCAGTTTTGCCGGGAGATTGGATTTGCCCGCATGCATGTGTTTCGCTACTCGCCCCGCCAGGGGACACGGGCAGCCAGCATGTCCGGCCAGGTCCCGGCTCCTGTCAGTGCCGGCCGCAGCCACGCCCTGCAGGACTTGGCTGAGCAAATGGCCGCTGCCTTCCACCTGAGCCAAGTGGGCCAGCCGCAATCGGTTCTCGTCGAGACGCTGACTGCACATGGAATCGCTGAAGGCTATACCGCGGCTTATGTTCCGGTGCGGATCGAACCTGCGACGGGTCTCAATCCGGGCCAGATTGTCACAGCCCAGCCTGTCCGCGCAGACGGGCAATTTCTCTACTGCACGGATGCAAACCCTGCCTGATCATGTTAAGATAAAGAGACTTCCCAGGCCGGCTCATTGCCCATTCATCGAATGGATGATCAGCGCACGGACTGCAGGCTGCGACAGAAAGATGAGGTGCTTGCCACGTGGAAAAAGGTGAAACAACCCGTTTTGAATTTGGGGCTGACCATTCACTTGAGGTGCGTGAGATCATGTCCCAGGTGCTCCAGGCCCTGCGCCAGAAGGGGTACAACCCGGTTAACCAGCTGGTTGGCTATTTCATGTCCGGTGACCCGACCTACATTACCAATCACAATGGTGCCCGGGCCGTGATCCGCCGCATGGAGCGGGATGAGATGCTCGAGGTGATCCTGAGCGAGTACATCAAAACACTCGAATGAGCTTGCCCAGACGCTTTTTGGGGCAGACCGGAATCGAAGTATCCCGGCTCTGCTATGGTTCTTTGACATTGGGGCCAGCCCAGGCCAACCTGTCTCCGGAGCGTGGTGGGGAGCTCCTCGTCCATGCCCTTTCCCAGGGTGTCAACTTCATCGATACAGCTGAACTCTATGAGACATATCCACATATTCGAGCTGGTTTGCGCACAGTCGCAACGATGCCGGTCATTGCCAGCAAATGCTATGCCTATGATCGCGAAACTGCCCGGCGCAGTTTTGACCAGGCGCGCCTGGCCATGGATCTGGATGTGATCGATCTATTTCTGCTCCACGAGCAGGAGTCCACCCTGACCTTGGATGGACATCGGGAGGCATTTGCCTATTTCCACGAACAGAAAGAAAAAGGCCTGATCCGGGCCATTGGCATTTCCACTCATGCCGTCGAACCTGTCCGGGCTCTGACCCAGGCCAGGCTTGGTCTTGCCGGTACGCTCTGGCGCGATCTGGACATGGGTCTCTACCGCGAGGCGGATGTGATCCACCCGTTGCTGAACTGGCGCGGACTGGGTTTGATCGATGGCACGGCCGAAGCCATGGTCTTGGCAACACGCGAGGCCGAAGCGGCAGGGTTGGGGCTGTACGGTATGAAAATGCTGGGCGGTGGCCATTTCCTCCATGAATTCGACACTGCCTTGTCCTTTGCCCTGGCCCAGGACCAGGTGGCTGCCTATGCTGTCGGCATGCAGAGTGAAGCTGAAATTGACATGAATATCGCACTGTTTTCCGGTCTTGCAGTCGATCCGGGCGATCTTGCTGCCACCCGCAGCCGTTCGCGTCGCCTGGTTGTGTCCGACTGGTGTACCGGCTGCGGAGCCTGTGTCGACCGTTGCGCCGCAAAGGCCCTGGCCCTGTCTGAAACAGACGGCAAAGTCAAGGTTGATCCGGAGCGTTGTGTCCTGTGCGGGTACTGTGCCTATGCCTGTCGCGATTTCGTCCTCAAGGTGGTCTGAACCAGCCTGTCTGGTCACCCAGGCTACGGACAGAAGGGCATGAGAAAGGATAGACTATGACAAGCACGAAACCAGAGCGATACCTTGCCATTGATTATGGCGATGCCCGGATCGGGACTGCTGTCAGCGATCCGCTCGGCATCACGGCCCGTGGCCTCGAGACCATCAACTGGAATGGCCGCGACTGGAGTTGGGCGCTGGACCGTCTGACAGCCCTGATCGAAGACCTCCAGATCACCACGGTGATCATGGGTCTGCCGCGCCGGACCGATGGCAAGACCAGCGAAACTGAAACCAAAGCCAGGGCCATGGGCGAGGAACTCGTAGCCCGGACCGGACGGCCAGTTCTGTACCGTGATGAACGCTATACGACTGTCCTGGCCAGCCGGGTGCTGCGCGAGACCGGTGTGCGCGGCCAGAAACGCAAGGCCGTCGTGGACCAGATGGCGGCGGAAATTATCCTGCAGGAATACCTGGAGAGCCGGCGCAAAGCCTGATTTGAGTGTGATATAATCAACAAGTCCTGTGATCCTATGAACAAGACTTTAATCCCCCCAAGGAGGAACTCCCATGTTGTTAGAAGAATTGATGTTGGATGATCACGGCTGTGCAGGTTGTGGTTCGGATTGTGGTGACGGCTGCGGCCATGACCATGATCATGATCATGATCATGAGCACGGCAATGGCATCATCACCATGGTGGACGGCGAGACCGGACAGGAATACACCTTTATCCTGGCGGATGATTTTGCCTTTGAGGATGACCATTATTGCGTCCTGATCACCACCGATGAGCAGGAACCCGAGATGGTCATCACCCGCGTCGTCGAACTCGAAGATGGCACTGAAGGGCTGGTCAGCCTGACAGATGACGAATACGATCGTGTTTATGCCGAATACGAGCGTCTCTGCGAGGAAGAGGACTATGAAAACGAGGACGACGAAACGGACAACTGATTCCTTGCGGCCTGCCCCGCGCGGTGTGATCAGCCGCAGCCGGGTAGCCAAGGATGATGTCCTTGCTGTCATCGTGGATGTCGATAATGGCCATGAGTATTACATGGCCTTTATCGATTCCTTTTCGATGAATGGCCGTGACTATGTCGTCATGTACAATTACGAACCGGACGATGGCAACCACCAGGATCCGGAAATTGTCATCATGCGCGCTGAGCACCACGTGACGGGTGAGCAGTATTTCAAATCGATCAAAAACAAGACCGAGCTGGCCGACGCCTTTGACTTTTTCTACCGGCGCTTTGAAGAGGCTGGCGGCTGAGAAAGGCCAGACATCATGTTTGACGACCATTACCCCCTGTTTTCGCTTGCAGACCGCACCCGTTACCTGGCGCATCGTCACCAGTCCCTGACGGAACTGGCCGATGCCAGTTTTGATGCGCGCTGGTCCTGGCATGAGGGTTTTGACTACCGGGTGGTCGAGCAGGCGGATTGTCTGTTTTTCATCAGCAATGGCGGTGTTTTCACAACCCCGCATATGTCCATGCCGCTGGGGCCGCTCAACCAGGATCGCCTGCAGACGATTGTCGACTCTGTGGCACCTGAATTCAACCGCCTCGGCTGGCCAGTCCGCATTCTCTACATCGACGAATTGTATGTGCCCCTGTTTGAGAATCTGCAGGGCTGCCAAGTCCGGATAGCTTATGACCGCACTTTCTCGGACTATTTGTATGATGCCCAGAGTTTGCGCCAGCTCTCTGGCAAAGACCTCCATGCCAAGCGCAATCATGTGAACCGTTTCCTGCGCACCTATCCGGATTACCAATTCACCCCTCTGATCCAAGCTGACGCATCTGAGGCACTCCAGCTGGTGCTTGACTGGTGCGAGGAAAAGGGCATCGACAGCAATGACATCACCAAGAGCGATTATCGCCCGGTCAAGATGCTGCTCGACCATTATGATGAACTTCACCTCAAGGGTGGCGCGATCCGGATTGATGGCAAACTGGTGGCATTTTCCATTGCCTCCGAACCATACAACCGGACCGGGGTCATTCATGTCGAGAAAGCCAAGGCCGAATACCCCGGCTTGTATGCAGCCATCAACAAATTCACCCTTGACGAAATCCTGCCCGACATCGACTGGGTCAACCGGGAAGAAGACCTGGGGATACCTGGCTTGAGGAAAGCCAAGCTCTCCTACGGTCCGAGCCGCCTGATCCATAAGTATGAGGTCGTCCTGACACATGGCGACGCCTGAGTTTCCTGCTTTTGACCAGGAAGGACCCGGAGTGAAACGCGAGTTTCGCCTCAGGACCCTGATTGTTCCTCTGAGCATGATACTGATCCACTTGCTGGTGATCGATATCGTCGCCAATTTTTATGTCCAAAGCTATCCATGGCTGAGCTCGCTCCTGGGCTGGCAGGATCATTCCTCTAGCCTGGCCACCATGGATATCCAAGATCTCATTTTGAATGATTATCCACGGATTTCCGTTTTCTATGGCCTGTTCCTGATTCCATTGTACAGTCTGATCCTTTTTTTCCGGCGATTGAACCAGCGGGATGCTATCTGGCTGAAAAAACCGGACAAAAAGCATCTTTTGCCAGCCCTGATCCTATCGATCGGCCTTTTAGGTGTGACGAATCTGCTTTTCTCAGGGTTGATGATTCTTGGCGATTCTGTTCCGGCTGTCGAGCGCCTGATGGCGGACTACCTGGAACAGGCAGAGGCTTTTTCACCTGCGCTCGGCTATGGCTGGCTAATCGCCGGTATCACGATCCTTGCGCCTCTCAGTGAAGAGTTGCTTTTCCGCGGCATTATCCAGGGTGAGCTGCGCCGGGCCATGCCGGAATGGCTGGCGGTCGTCATCCAGGCCGCCTTGTTTGCCGTGTTCCATATGCAAGCCATCCAGGTGCTGTATGTCTTTTTACCGGCCCTGGCACTGGGAGCGATGTATGCCGTGACACGTTCCTTCTGGGTTCCGGTCCTGATGCATGTGGTGTTCAACTTCCTCGGCAGTGTGGTTCCGGCGATGCTCAATGGTCAAGACAATCTCATTCAGATTGTGGTTTGGACTGAAGTCGCATGTGCTGTCATCAGTGTGGGCGTGATCTCCTACCTGCGCCATCAGCACCAGCGAGGTTAGGTCATGCTGCGTTTCCTTCGCCGCCAGATCGGTTACCGCATCAAGAAACGGACTTTTGTCGTTCTGGCCTTGTCTGTTCTCATCACAGCTGCGGTGGCTGCAATCCTCTCCCTGGTGGCAGTCTGGATGGCTGGCCCTGAAGATGTCGTTTGGGTATCCATTGATGAATCTGGCCGGCAGACGGATGTCCTGGGTACCGGTATCAACTTGGAGCAGGCATCGTCTGACAACATCCTGAAGGACGCCTCATTTGAACCGGTGGCCTTCCGGAAAATCCTGACTGTCTACGATGGTGACGAACAAACACTCACCGTTGTGGACCCTTCGCTGGATCCGGCCTTTTACAGGGATGGTTTTTTTGCGGGTGCTTCAGCCCGGGTTTTATCCAATGGGGATGATGGACTTTCTTTGAAAAAAACGGCAACGGTATCTGCCTACCATAGCAACCGCGTCGGGCCTTTCCAGTTGGTCCAGCTCCCCGCTGACCTGCCAGCAGGCCGGGAAATCCTGGGATTTGCCGACAATGGCGAGGTATCTATTGCCGTTGGCAAATCAGGTCTGGTTTTGCGCGGGCTGTCCCAACCTCAGCCAGATGTTGTCGATGCTGGCACAAGCGCGGACCTGACAGATGTGACGGTGGTTAACCAGGGATTTCTGGTCACAAGCACCCGTGGTGAACTGATCTATTCCCAGGATGGGCAGGAGTGGCAATCTTGGCTGACTGCTGCAAAAGCTCCGTTACGGGCTGTTGCAGCCAGTGAGGAAGGCCTGGTGGTTGCGGTTGGGGATGGCGGCTCTATCCTGGCAGGAACGGCACAGACACTTGCGACGGCATTGTCACCGACCCAGACGAACCTGATTGATCTGGCTTATGGCAATGGCCTGTTCCTGGCCCTGGCTGAAGATGGCTCCGTTTTACGTTCGTCGAATGGAACCTTCTGGCGCACGGTAGACAGTCCTGCGACTGGCAGTCCATTCTGGCGCGCCCTTGCTTTTGCCGACGGGGTGTTTGCGTTAGGCGGGGAAAATGGCCAGATTGCCTTCAGTGAAGATGGCCTGCAGTTCAATCCGGCAAAAACCAGTCCAGCTGTTGCGACCATTGATTTGCACTTGCTTTCTCGCACCCAGGTGATCGTTCTTGGCCGTGACAACCGGTTCCACTATTCCAGCGATGGCGGCCAGACCTGGTCTGAATCAGACATTGACCCAGGACTTGACAGTCGCCGCCTGGATGTCCTTGGCACCCGGCAAATCGTCAGCGCAGATGCATCTGGCCAGATTGGCATCGCCCCCTTGGTGATCGAAATCACGCTCAGCCAGCCCATGGTCGCTGGCTCGTTTGCGGCAGGCGACCTGCTCTTTCTGGAATTATCCAGTCAGGAGATCCGGACACCGGACAGCTGGGACGTTTTTGGTGCCCAGATTTCTGAGCGGACTTTGCTGTCTGTACCGGATGAAAGCGGACAGGCTTCGATGCATCTGGTGGCCCCGGCCACAGCCACTCCGGATGACTCGGTGATCCTTTCCCAAGCCGTCAATCCGGACGCGCTGACTCGACATCAGGGAAGTGATATCTACACAATCGAATTGTGGATGCGCCAGGAACAGATCCAGGACGCCTCGGTCAGGATCTGGTTGTCAGGCGATTTCCAACCGATTGGCACAACCATCAACCATGTGGGATCGACCTGGAAAAAATATGCCCACACGTTTGTCGTTCCGAAAAATGTGATCATGAATGCAGACTCGGTCCGGTTCAATGTCGGTTTTTCCGGACCGGGAGAACTGTGGCTGGACAAAGTCTTTTGGGGGCAGCCGAGCCTGAACCTCATTGGCCTGGATGCCTCCTTGAGCGAGCATGTCGGGTCCATCCAGTCACCGGTTCTGCGTCTGTCCTACTTGTCCCTGGGTTCTGCCCAGCAGCCTTCATTCCAATGGGCCCAATCACCCGGCAACGAAGCTCCGGTCTATCAGGATGATGAATGGACCTATGAAGGTTCCCGATCACTCTCGCCTGCACTGGAAATGGCCCGCAAAGCCGGGAGCAGTCCGTGGCTGGTGATCCAGCCTGGCATGGGTGAGACAGAATTGCTGGGGCTGATGGAATATCTGGCTGGTCCGATCACAACCCCTTATGGACATTTGCGGATGAACCAGGGGGAAATCCTGCCTTGGGTCGAGTCCATAGAACGCATCTATGTCGAGTTCTCTGATTCAGAATCCCAGTTGCAGACAGATACGATGCGGACTGGCTGGGTCGACTGGATGATTGAGGTGATCCGTCAATCCCCCTACTACAATCTGCTCAAAAACAAGCTGATCCTGATCGATGGCATGTCGTATTCCGATGGCGTCTGGCGTTCCTCAGCCGATTACCACAGCTCCCAGCTCGTCGGATTGTACCAGGGAACAAATCAGAATGGGGTTCAACCTGCAGTGGCAGCTTATTTTGACCAAATGCCGCGCAATCCGGCCCAGACTAGCCAGGGCTGGAATGAAATCATCCGTGTAGCCAGTTTGCATGGTTTTGAAGGCTTGCAGCCGACTTTGGCGGATCTTGTCCAATTGCAGCTGGAAGAACTTGGCAACAGTGCCGGACTGGTCAACCTTGACCTCAATGAGCCGTGGGACAAAGACTACCGGCCGCAGGACGCCATCGCAGCCCGTCTTCTGGCCTTGCCTCAGGATAGCCGCCTGCTTGCTGCAGATAGCCCTGACGATGATGTCAAGGCCTATGCGTATTCCGGCCCTTACGGGAGGAAAATCGTGCTGGCCAATCTGGCAACGACCCCCAAATCCATCCGGATCACAGGCTCCCTTGACGCCAAAGGCCTTCTCCTGTCCGGTTTTGACAAGGATGGCACACTCCTTCGGGAACGGAAACTATCCAGCAGCAGGGAAACCATCAACATCCTGCCTGGTGGTGTTGCAGTTCTGGAAGGTTGAAAAAACCTGTTGACACAGGATGGCCCGTGTAATATGATAATCAGGCGCTTGGGTGGTTAGCTCAGCTGGTTAGAGTACTTGCTTGACATGCAAGGGGTCGTAGGTTCGAGTCCTATACTACCCACCAAGACATAAGTCCTGCGACTGTAAGGTTGCGGGACTTTTTGCATTTTACGCAAATGCTCGATATTTGTAACAAATATCCTGCTGATCGCATATAATTAGTTTGAAAGCAATCAACCACAAACAGGCGCCTGGGAGGTAAACATGAACTGGCTGATTTTCCTGGCCGCCTACTTCCTGATCGTTGGAGCAATCGGACTTCTGACGTATATCTTGAACAGCATCGGACGGATGACGATTGCCCGGCACCGCCAGCGGATCATATTGGATAATCAAACCATATAGGGAGGAATAGATCATGAAAAATCGCATGGCAAAACTCTTGTTCATTTTCCTGACTGGATCACTGATCCTGGCGATGGCTGCTTGTGGCTCAGGCAAAACACCTGAAACGACACCTGCTGCGCAGCAAACAACAGCCGCTGCCGAACCGGCCGTGACAGAAGCAGCCGGGGATGCGACAGAGGCAGAGACAGACGAGGACGATTCTGCCAGCGAAGCCGTCGACCTGGAGATCAGCACCGATGACCAGAGCGTCGATCTGCCAGACGGGTATCCCTCAGACATCCTGCCGGTCTATCCCGACAGCTTCGTCGAGAGTGTCGTCAGCATGGACAAGGGTTTCACGATCATTGCCCATTCCAAAGATGATCCGGAGAAGTTGACGGCCTTCTATCAAGACATCATGGCTGATGGGACAATCACAGCCGAATCTACCGTCGATCAGGCCTATACGGTTTTTGGCACGCTGGGGAAATACACGGTCCAGCTGACCGTAGCACCTGAACAAGATCTGGATGATTACCAGACGACCTATGCCCTGATGCTGTTCCCTGCCTGATGGCTTAAGGATGCTTGATCCGTGGCAGATTGGTAACCAATTGTCTCGACAGGGCAAACGATCTGCTTTATCCTGATATTCATGACAAAACATGATAAAAAAACCCATCATCGTTTCAAACACATCTTATTCTTGATCCTAGGCAGTCTTGCAGTGCTATTGGGTTCGATCGGGATTCTCATTCCGGTCCTGCCCACTACACCGTTTTTGCTGCTGGCTGCCTATTTTTATCTCGGAAGTTCCCGGCGACTCTATGAATGGCTGATCCACCACCGCATCCTGGGCAAGTACATCTACCACTATCTGGAACACAAGGCTGTGCCGGTCCAGACCAAAATTGGCGCCATCCTGATTCTCTGGGTATCCCTGACCGCCTCCATGGTCCTGGTTGACATCCTGTTGGTCAGGATCATCTTGCCTGTGATTGGCCTTGCGGTCTCGGTGCACATTCTGACACTTAAAACCTTGCGCACAGGGCACAATGGCGCAGGAAAAACCGCAGAAGAAACACCCTTTGAAGATCCTCTGCTATAATCAATTCCGGATCAAGTCCCTCTTGCGCCAAAGGAGCCCTTATGGAAGAAATCAGGATCATCTGTCCGGCCTGTGGCCAGCCCTTTCAGGCTGATGCAGCCAAAAAGCACGTCTTTTGTGTCAACTGTGGCACCATGGTTGACCGTACCCGGGATATTGAAGCCCAGATCGGGCAGACACCTGCGACGCCTTCAGACCAGCATTATGAAACTGTCAAAAGCGCATTTGAAGCGGTTCGTTTTCCTGTCATTGATAAAAAAACCGGCCAGAAAGGGGACCGCCTGGTTGAGTTGTGGACGACGTTGATCTTTCACGGTCAAAACAGCCGGTCGCGCTGGGCTACCCAGACTGCGACCAAGGACATCGGCCAGTTTTTCGAACGCAAGGTCTGGAAGGAGCTCCTGGAGCAAGCCGGATCTGACCGGCAACGCTTGCTGGTTGATGAACTGCTCGACTCCGCTGTGGTCTACCTTTCGGCTTGCCGGGATGATTCTCGCTATGGCAGCAAACTGCTCGGCATGGTCCGGATGAGCAGCGAGGCCGTTGTGACGAAAACAGCCAGCGACATTTGCCAGCACATCATCGCTTTTTTGCTCAGGATTGACAAGCCGGGGGAATCAGAGGCGATCATTCACGCCATTGTCATGGCTTTCCCGCGGGTTTTTCCGGCCCAGCGCCAGGTTCTGGCGGACGTCATGGCCGAACTGCTGACACCGGAGGAACAGACTGCCGCCCTAACGATTGTTGCCCGGGTTGCCGAGCAGGGCCGCCGCAGCTGATTGACCAGCCAGATAACCGGTCGAGCAGGCTGCCTGTAAATTGAATCCACCGGTATCGCCGTCGAGGTCGAGAACCTCTCCTGCAAAATAGAGACCAGGAACGAGTTTGGACTCCAATGTAGCGGGGTTGATTTCGCGCAGGGTCACGCCACCCGCGGTCACCATGGCGATGTGGACCCCCTGTGTGCCTGTGACGGACAGCGTCCAGTCAGAAATCGCCTGGGCGATCTGTTCTGCGGTGCGCCGGCCAGCCTGGGCCGCCAGGCGATCCATTTCGATTCCGGCAGCTGTTAGCAACGGTGAAACCAGCCGGTGGGGCAGAAAATCATGGAGACAGTTCTTGATGTGCTGGCGCCCGCCCTGCGCGAACCGTTCCAAGATGGCCGAGGCGAGCTCCGGCCTGGTCATGGCTGGTTGGAGGTTGATGTGCAGACTGGCTGTGCCTTTGAGTTCACGCGACAATCGCAAGATGACAGGGCCGGAAACGCCTTTGTGCGTCAGCAGCAAGTCCCCGCGCTGGATGACTGGTTTTTGGCCTGGCTGGACCAGACGGACCTCAACGTCCGGCAGCGATAACCCTGCCAGATCACGGACATAGGACTGCTCTGTGATGAGAGGTGCCAAAGCTGGCCGGGGCGGGACGATTGAATGGCCCAGCTGTGCAGCGAGGCGATAACCGTCGCCCGTCGAGCCGGTTACGGGATAAGTCATGCCACCTGTCGTCAGGATCACAGCTCCAGCCAAGACCGTTTTCTGGCTGGTCGTGATTTCAAAATGATCCGGTTTCTTCACAATAGAAGAGACCGCGCTGTCTGTCGCCAGGTGCACACCTTGCCTCTGGCCATAACGGAGCATGGCAGCCAGGACATCCCCGGACTGGTTCGTGATGGGGAAATACTTGCCTTGATGGTCGACCTGGCAGTGGACGCCAGCGCGGGCCAGCAAATCGAGCAGCTCCTCACGATACATCGTCTGCAAGGCAGGATAGAGGAACCGGCCCTGACCGAAAAATTGTGCGACAAAGGTATCCCGGTCGACGGCGCTGGTGATGTTGCATCGACCGGCGCCCGTGATCAGGAGCTTGCGCCCGGGCTGGTGGTTTTTCTCGAGAAGGCGGACCTGAGCCCCGCACTCGGCAGCACGACCCGCTGCGAGCAGTCCGGCCGGTCCTGCTCCGATGACAACAATAGGCAGCATAGTTTGACTCTTTCGTGTTTGATCGGCCCCATTATAGCACGATACACGTCGGTCAGTTTTTTTTGTCGAGGGCGCCCAGATGACCTTCGCGGATGTATGTCTGCAGCCAGCGCTGGGCTGTCAGCGGATCCTCCGGGATACCTTCTCCCGAGCGGATCAGGTCAGAATGGAGGTAGCAGTCCTCCAGCACGCTGGCCAGGACGAATAAATCCGCAGGCGCCAGCTGCAAGGCTTGGCAGAGTTCCACAAAAGTCCGTATACTGAGTTGTGCCTTGCCGTTTTCGATAATGCTCAGGTAAGAGGCATGGCATCCAGCCAGCTCAGCGACCCTTTCCTGGGTCAGACTGCGATTTTCCCGGAAAAGACGCAAGAGCAGACCGATGAAAATATTGGAAAGATAAGCAGGACGGTTGTCAGGACGGCTGGGACGTGCGGATTGGGGTGTCCTTTTCATAAGCTTCTCCACCTTTCATTGCTTGGGGTTGGCGTAGAACAAGGCAAACCGATTGATCGATTGGATATAATTTAGTTATATCAGGATATTCAGGTCATTCAGATAGGGTTGTGGTATTAATTATCACAATTCAAACGTTAATTGTATATGATGTTGCGAAGTGCAACACAGATGAGGGGGAAGCATGTCTGACTCGGACCAGGAAAAGGCGATCATTGCCGGCCTTGCAGTTGAATCGGGTGAAGCAGCACAGGATTTTGCCGAGCGGTCGCTCGATGAGCTGGCGGAACTGGCGCAAGCTGCCGGGGCGAGTGTTGTCGGCCGTGCTTTGCAGCACCGCCAGGCGCCAGATCCGGCGACGTTCCTGGGCAAAGGCAAATTGGAGGAAATCACCCGCTCGGCCGAAGCGCTGGGGGCAACGACGCTGATCTGTGATGACGAGCTGTCAGGTTCGCAGATCCGCAATATTGAGAATATGACCGGACTGAAAGTGATCGACCGGACATTTCTGATCCTGGATATTTTTGCCCAGCGGGCCAAGTCAAGGGAAGGCCAGCTCCAGGTCGAGTTGGCGCAGCAGCAATACCGCCTCAGCCGCCTGATCGGCCTGGGCCAGGCTCTGTCACGACTCGGCGGTGGCATCGGAACGCGCGGTCCGGGTGAATCCCAGCTCGAATCAGACCGGCGCCACATCAACCGGCGCATCAGCACCCTGAAACGGGCCCTTGCTGAAGTTGCCACCAGACGCGACCAGACCCGGAAACAACGCCAGAGCCAGGACATCCTCACTTTGGCAGTTGTAGGTTATACCAATGCCGGCAAGTCGACCTTGATCAATGCATTGTGCCAGGCTGACCTGCTCACCCTGGACCAGGTTTTCGCCACCCTGGATCCGGCAGCCCGGCGACTGGTGCTGCCGGACCAGCAGCCCGTCATCCTGATCGATACCGTCGGATTCATCCGCAAATTGCCCCATCAATTGGTTGATGCCTTTCGCTCGACCTTGGAAGAAGTGACTCAGGCTGACGCGATCATTCATGTCCTGGATGCTTCGGACCCACAGGCGGAAATCCAGCGTGATGTGGTGGACCAGCTTCTGAACGAACTCGGGGCAGGAGGCAAGCCGCGATTGACTGTGCTGAACAAGATCGACCTCCTGGGACCCTTTGAACGTTCGGGCCTGCATGTGCTCACAGGCAAGGAACCAGCTCAAATGGCCAGTGCCCGGACGGGCGAAGGTCTTCTGGATCTTGTCGCAGCCATCGCCCATCTGGCTGCCGAGCAGTTCATCCCGGTTGACCTCGTCTTGCCCTACGACAAGGCAGGCTGGATCAACCGGATCGAGCAGCAAGGCAAGATCGAAACGATTGATTACACCGAAGACGGCATCAAAGTCAAAGCCCGAGTCCGGCCTGCGCTGTTCCACCCCTTGCAGCAGGAAATCAACAAGCGGTAAAATGGAAATCTATTTAAAGCAGGAGGTGCCAGGCGTCAGGCCAACATGTGATGAACGAATTTGACCAGACTATCAATGACCTGCTGCTGGATATTTTTGACAAGATCCTGGTTACAGAAGAAAAAGCCCTGCGCCGGGGCAATTTCAGTGATATTTCGGTTGCTGAAATGCACGCGCTGGAGAGCATCGGCCCCTATGACCGGCGCACGATGAGCGAGACGGCAGCGACCTTGGGTGTGACGACCGGAACACTGACGGTGGCGATAGACCGTCTGGTCCGCAAGGGCTACGTGGAACGGCACCGAGATCCCAGCGACCGGCGCGTCGTCCGGGTCGGACTGACCCGCAAGGGCAAGCTGGCCTTCCGTATGCACAACAAATTTCACAAACTGCTGGTTGACCGCCTCGTTGGACCACTCGATCCGGCCGGGCGCGAAATTTTGCTCAAAACACTGCACCAGATCGATCTCATCGTCAAGGAACAGTACGAACGCTATGTCCTGTCAGATGGTACGGAGGATGCACCATGACTGCCACTCGCCCGGAACTGGTTTTCTCTCAAGTTGCAGAAACCGTCGCGACCATTGCCGGGGTCCCCATGGACCAGATTGCCGGCGATACGGAATTGATCCGCGACCTGAACCTGGACTCCCTGGCCATGTATGAAATCGTCATCGACCTCGAGGAAGCATTCGAACTCAAAATTTCTGACTCTGACCTGGATAAGATTCGCACCGTGAATGATGCTGTCCACTACATCCTGGCAGCCAGTCCAGCCGAGTGATTCAGTGATGGCCGGGTATCACTACCTTTTCCTGATCAATCCGGCAGCTGGCCAACCCAAGCGCCCTGACTTGGAAGAAAAGCTGGCGGCTGCGGTTACTCGTGCCGGCAGCCCTCATACGTGCGAGATCCGGAGAACGGACCGGGCTGGCCATGGCGCCGAGCTGGCAGCAGCGTTTGCCAAGCGCCACGGCGCTCAGGCCATCGTGGTGGCCTGCGGCGGAGATGGGACCGCCCATGAAATCGCCCAGGCTTTACTGGGCACAGACGCAGCCCTGGCCATTTTGCCCCTGGGTACCGGGAATGATTTCGCCCGGGCTTTTCTCTCCAGCCTCGATGTTGATCAGTTGCTCAGCCGATTGACGATGCCTCAGATCCGTCCGATCGACGTTCTGGAGGTCAATGGCCGGATGTGCCTCAACATCACGTCATTCGGCTTTGACACCCGGGTCCAGAGCCTGATGATGGCCATCAACCGCCGCTTGCGCTGGCTGGGGCGGCTGAGCTATCCGCTGGCCATTGTCATTGGCCTTCTGGGGCACAGGACTTTTTCCTTCAGTTGTGCTTTGGATGGCGGGCCTCGAGAGAACGTCCACTACATCCTGGCTGCCCTTTGCAATGGCCGCTTTTATGGCGGAGGATTCAACCCGGCCCCTGGAGCCAGTGTGGAGGACGGCAAGATCGAATGGGTCCAGGTCGATCCCTTGTCGTTGCCGCGCATTCTGGGCCTGATCCCGAAATACAAACAGGGCCGCCATCTGGGCGACCCCGCGGTTCATAGCCGTACGATCAGTGAGGGACATGTTTGGGCCATGCCAGGCCAGGTCCTGCTGGGCAATGTCGATGGGGAATTGTTCGAGACAACGGAAATCACCTTCAAAGTGTGGCCTGCAGCAATCCGGTTTGCGTTTTTCTAAGCTCTGGACGCAGGCTTCAAGTTGCAGCCAGGCCACGCATGCGGCGGTAGGCCATGGCTTGTGCTTCCATCCATGAAACCAGCGCCTGGGTCATTTCCTTGGCATTTTTGAACTCCCTGGGATCTAGTGGTTTGCCAAAGACGACGGTCACTTCCCGGCGCTTGCCCGTCTTGCGGTCGATCGGGTTGGGCCATTTCATGTGGCGGCTGAAAACCTCATAACCACCCTCGATGAAGACAGGCAGCAGGGGGACTTTGCTTTTGATTGCGATGTAGGCGGCGCCGTCTTTCATTTCACCGAGCTCACCCGTGGGGGAGCGGGTGCCTTCCGGATGCACGAGCAAAATGTTGCCCTCTTCGACTTTTTTCTTGGCAATGATCAGGCCGCGGATGGGGTTGCCAAAGCGGTCGACGGCAATGCCGCGGCCGACCCGGACGATCAGTTTGCCGAACAGGCCGTGCTGGTCCTCGAGGTCCTTGGCGGTCAGGCTGGCCAGGTTTTTGAAATGGGCCTTGGGCAGGAAAGCGCTGATCAGCATCCCGTCGACATAGGTCTGGTGATTGGCTGCGATGACGTAAGGGATCTGGGAGGGGATGTTCTCGGTGCCTCTGGCCCTCAGGCGCACGATCAGGCGGGTGATGAACAGGCCTCCGTAAAAGCCGAGATTGCCGATCAAACCACGGCGGATCGGATAACGGCTCTCCTCAATCTCGGCAGTCGCTGCCACAGGAGCTGGGCTGGCAGGAATTCCGGTCTGTTTATCAGATGGCGAATGGTTAGTGTTCAACGTGTAAACCTCCGGTAAAAGACCTTGTTATCAAGGTTCCTTCGTTTGCAGGATACCACAGATATTGTTAAAATTGTAGAATTCCAGTCACACAAAAGAGGCACAGCGATGGAAAAACATGATGACTCCCGAATGTCCGGACACACGGTGACCCTCCAGGTCCGCTACTATGAGACGGATGCCATGGGGATTGTCCACCACTCCAATTACATCCGCTGGTTTGAGGTTGCCCGGACCGACTATCTGAGAGCGGTCGGTTTGCCTTACCGTGACTTGGAACAGAGTGGGACGATGAGCCCTGTGATTGGCATCCAGTGCGACTACCTGCAAAGTGCCCGCTACGATGACACGATCGAGGTCCGGGCCTGGGTTGCGGCTTATAATGGAGTCCGACTGACCATTGCCTACCAGGTCATGCGGGATGGCCAGTTGCTGTGCCGGGGTCAGTCCCACCATGCTTTCCTGCATGATGGCCGCCCGGTGGCCCCGAAACGAAGTCTGCCGCATGTGCACCAGGTCCTCAGTGACTGCCTGCAGCGCGACAGCGAGAGCCAGACAGATTCATGACCGTACGCCTGCTCTACGGCATCCAGTCGAGTGCGCTCAGGGCCCAGTGCCTGCGCGAGGTGTTTGCCCACACCGGACAGTGGCCGGATAAACGGGCGATCATCCTGGTCCCGGAGCAGGCCAAGCTGGATTTTGAACAAGCCTACCTCCAGCAGTCTGGCTCCGCCAGTCTTCTCATGGCCGAGGTTTTGAGTTTCCGGCGCTTGTCAGCCCGCTTGAAAGGCGAGGCTGGCCAGATGGCCGGCCCGATGCTGGACAAGACCGGCCAGGCCATGCTGCTTTACCGTTTGCTGGCCGAAGCCCGCACCGAACTTCGTTCCTATGCCCGGCTGGCTGACAAACCAGGGTTTATCCGCCAGATCATGGCGGTCCTGGGGGATCTGCGCCGGTACCAGATTGACGCCGATGCATTGTCCGCTCTGGTTGAGCAGATCGAGGACAAGAACTTGCAAGGGAAGGTCAGGGACCTGGCCTTGCTATTGGATCGTTATGGCCAGACTGTCCGGGACATGGGATTCCATGATCCGGAAACCGAGCTGGACCGTCTCGCAATGCTGCTCTCCCAGGCTCAGGGATTGGCACGGACCCGGCTTGGCTGGCTGGGCCGCACGTCGGTCTGGGTCGCTGGCTTTGGTGAGCTGAGGAATTTCACGCCACAGGAATCAACTGTCCTGGATCAGCTGGCCCGCCAATGTGAACAGGTCACCGTCACAGTGCTCAGTGATTGCATCCCTGGGGACGAACTGGCGGTGGAGCAGGGCCCGGATCTGTTCCTGCCCGGCCGGCGCACCGCTTACCAGCTGCAGCAACGTTACCGGACCGTGCGTCCGGTCCGAGTCCAGCCAGACTGGAGTCCGGATGTCTCAAGTCTGGCCCGTCTTCTGGGAGCGCCTGATGAGTGGACATTGCCTTCTGGATCCACTGGCTCGCTGGCTTCGCCTGATTCGACAGAGCAGCAAGCGAAAGCAGGCATTTTTGTCACTGCCCCGGACCAAGGGGGGCAAGCTTTTCTCAAAATGGTCCTCGCCCCGCAGCCAGATGACCAGGTCACCTGGCTGGCTGGAGAAATCCGCCGGCTGGTTCAGGAAGAAGGCTACCGCTACCGCGACCTGGTTGTTGCGGTCTGTGATCCGGCGCAGGATCTGCCTCGCCTCAAGGCTGCGTTCCACACCTTTAAAATCCCCTTGTTCCTGGACCAGGTCCGGTCGCTGGCCGGAACGGCTCTGATGCGCACCATCCTGGCCGTGCTCGATCTGACTGGGCAGGGTTTTGGCCGGCTCCCAGTCATGCGTGCATTGCGCGCAGGACTTCTGATCGAGGACCAGGACCAGGTGGACGAGTTCGAAAACCATGTCCTGTCCCGCGGCTTGTTCCACCTCGAGCGACTGCAAGATCCCCAGGCCGAGGAACCTCAAGTCGTTGATGTTTTCCGCCAGACGATCCTTAAACCGGTCCGGGATTTGGCGGCCCAGATGAAAACCGCCGAGACCGGGCTGCAGCGGGTGACAGCCCTGGCCGGCTATCTCGAGGCTACAGGCCTGAAACAACGCACCTCCCAGCTGGTCTCGCGCTTGCACCAGGAAAGCGACAGTGAAGGCGCCCTTGCGATTGCCAAATCCTGGAACGCTCTGGTCGATGTCCTTGCCCAGCTGGTCCGCTTTGCCGGCCAGGCGCCCATGGATCTGCGGACATTCCGGGATCTGCTCGCTGCAGGCTTGGACAATGCTGACAGCGGTGTCCTGCCGACGGCGCTCGATCAGGTCGCTGTCGGCAATCTGGCCCATGCTCGCCAGCGCAGTGGCCGGATCTTGTTCCTGTACAATGCCAGTGCCAGCGTCTTCCCCCCCGGGGCACCCCCGGAAGGTCTGCTCAAGGACAGCGACCGGCAGAACTTGTCCAATCTGCTGGGGCAAGTTCTGCCCAGCAATGCCCGTGACCAGGTCTTCGCCGATGCGGCTTTGATTTTTGGCCTGTTGACCCTGCCAACGGACCATTTGGTCGTTTTGGCCCCGGCCAAGGATCCGACGCCCTATGTCCAGCGACTGCGCGAGTGGCACGACCAGACCCCCGTCCTGCTGTCTGACCAGATGGACGCGGCGGATGTCCGACTCCGTGCACCAGAGAGAGCACAGAATGCTTTGATCCAGCTGGTGCACCAGTCACTGGCCACATGGCCCTGCTCTCTGGCCCCGTATCGTCCCCTGGCTCTGGCGCTGCAGCGGCTGGGGTATCCACTGGATCTGGCATTGGCCCGCTTGAGCCAGCCGGATGCGCGCCAGCTCCAGATCGAACCGCAGCTGGTTGAGGCGCGTTTTGGCGCCGCATTGCAATTGAGTGTCTCCCAGCTGGAAAAATATGCCGCTTGCCCCTTTTCCCATCTGGCAGCGCATGGGATTTTGCTGCGTGAACGAGACATCTATGAACCCCAGGCGACAGACAGTGGGACTTTCCTGCACACCTTGGCGGAAAGAAGCCTTGGCTTGCTGCAACAAGAGCTGATAACCCTGCCGGATGACATGGCCAGGAAAAATCGGATCGAAACTTGGCTGGCTGGCGGGCTGGATGATGTTCTGGCCCGGATCCTGGCTGATTTGCGCGGCGACAAGCGGGTGGGACTCTTTTTCGCACCTGGACTGCGGGCTTCGGCGGGCCGGCGCCTGGAGGGTGTCGCACGCACATCGCTGGCTGCCCTGCTGCGCCAACTGCTCACCGAGAATTTCAACCCGGCCCTGTTTGAGTGGGTCTTTGAACCTGGCCGGGGCAATGCGCTCAGCTTGGCGCTCATGAATGGCTGGTCCGTCCAGCTCAATGGCAAAGTCGACCGTGTCGACTGGCAGGTGAGCGACGGGCAGCGCCAGTTTCGCATCATCGACTACAAATCAGGCAGACAGAAAGTCCAGTACGATGCTCTGTATCACGGTCTGCATTTGCAATTGCCGGCCTATCTGGCCGCTTTCCAGAAGAGCCATCCGGACCAGCTGGCAGCGGATGCATGTTATTTCCGGTTTGACCAGCCGATCCTGCGCCAGTCGCCTGAAGAACAGCTGGACCCAGGTGACGTCATCCGTGAACTGGACCGGCGTTTTGCCTTGCAAAGCCTGGGCCTGCCTGTAGACCAGCTCGTCCGCCTCCAGGCCCATGTGCAGGAAAAGATCCGGCACTGGGCAACCGGTATTGTCCGGGGCGAATTTTCAGCCCGGCCGAGCCAGCTCCCCAAAACAGACCTGCCGTGCACCTGGTGCGCGTTCCAGAGTGTCTGCGGCTTTGACCAGAAAAAAGATCCTTGCCAGCGTTTTGCACCTCTGGGCCACGCCAAGACGAAAGATCAGCCCAGGCTGGGCGGCAAAGAAGATTTCATGGCTCGTCTCGAACAACAGTACCCGGGTGGCGGTGGAGGTGGACATGCAGCTGACTGAAGAGCAACGAGCGGTTGTCCAGGCTCCAGTGTCCGATCTGCTGGTATCGGCAGCTGCCGGCTCGGGCAAGACTGCCGTCATGACCGAACGGATTGTCCAGAGGATTGTCCGGGGTGAGCTGGATATCTTGTCCGTGCTGGTCATGACCTTTACGGAAGCAGCAGCGCGCCAGATGAAAGAGAAAATCGCTGCCAAGCTGGAAGAGGCTCGAGCCTCCCAGACAGACCTTGTCAAGAGACGTTACCTGGGCCGCCAGCAAACACTCCTGCCCAGTGCTGCCATTTCGACGATCCATGCCTTCTGTCTGACGGTGATCCGCAATTTCAGCCATCTCGCGGTCAATGAAGCGGGCCAGCTCCAGGTGGAGCCTGGCTTTTCGGTCTCGGATCCGCAGGTGGCAGACTTGCTGCTCAAGGAAACCCTCGATGATGTCCTGACCCGGCGCTATGAGGCCATCGATCTTGCGCCGGAAGGTGAAGCACCTGACTGGCTTGAGGCGTTCTACCATCTCGTCGACAGCTACAGCACCAGCCGCAGTGACGATCCACTGCGCCAGCAGGTCATCCGCCTCTACCAGTATTTGCGCAGCCTGCCGGATTATCGGGCTGAAGTGGCGCGGTACTCCGATGAACTGGCTGAGGCAGCCCGGGATTTTTCGGCCAGCCGCCACGCCGCCGTCTTGATGGCACAGGTGCGCGTGCTCCTGGGCCAGGCGGTCCAGGCTTTGCCGGAATTGCGCGATCTCCTCGCCGGTGGCGTGACCCTGATCAAGGACCCGGTCCGCAACCAGGTTTACCATGACCAGTTCCGGCGGATTGATGCGTGCCTTTGCCAGATTGCGGACAAGCTTGCAAAGCCACAGCCGGACTGGGATGAACTGGTTGAACTGGCCCGGGGCCTTGACGACCTCGATCTGCCTCGCGCGGGGGGCAAGGACCCCGGCAAGGCCAGGATTCTCGAGCTCCTGCGCCAAAATCTGGCTGAAGCAATCCACTGCCTGACCGGACAATGCCGGACGGAAACCTATCGCCAGCACTTCCTGTTTGACACGATCTGCCTGTTCAATCGCTCGGCAAGCCAGATTGAGCAGGAAATCAGGTCCATGCTGCCCGCCATCGGACAGTTGTTCGACCTGGTTCTAGAGCTCGATGACTGCTACCGGGAGCGCAAGCGTGAGCAGCGGTTGGTTGATTTTGGCGATTTTGAGCATCTGGCCTTGGGAATATTGCGCCAGCCGGAGGCTTCTGACTATTACCGCCAGCGCTGCCAGGAGATCTACATCGATGAATATCAGGATACAAGCAGTATCCAGGAAGCGATCTTGCAGGCGATTGCCCAGGGCAATGTGTTCATGGTCGGTGACGTCAAGCAAAGCATTTACCGCTTCCGCCATGCTCGTCCCGGTATTTTCATCAGCCGCTTTGAACAGTACCGGCAGGCCGGTATGGGCAGCCTGATCACACTCAATCGCAATTTCCGCAGCGTGCCTGGCGTGCTCGGAGCGGTCAATGAAGTGTTTGCCCAGCTGATGTCACCTGAGGCAGGGGAGATTGATTATTCGGATGGCCATGGCCTCGTGCCGCACCGTAACGAATTGTATGATGCGGTGTCGGTCGAACTCTGCCTGGTGCAGCAGGGGGAGGTCGTTGAGACAGAAACTGCCGGAGCTGAAGGCGATGAGGTATTGCCGCCCGGTGATACACTCATGGATGAGCCTTTTTCCGAACCAACAGCAGATGGCGAGGATACTGGGCTGGACGCTGCAGAGCTCGGCCTGTACGAGCGCGAGGCGCGGGTGGTCAGCCAGCGGATCGTGCAACTGGTGACCGAGCAAGCTGTCGAACCGTGCGGCATCGTCATTCTGGCGCGCACCCGGGCGGTTGTCCGCCTGCATGCTGCTGCTCTGCGCGAACGGTCCATTGCTGTCATCGAAGATACTGGCCGGGCCTTGTTTGATCATCCGGACTTGCGACTGCTCAAGGCCCTGCTGATGACCATGGACAACCCGCGCCAGGATATTCCACTGGCTGCTGTCCTCAAATCCGGCCTGTTGGGCTCAGCTTTCTCGCCACACGAGCTGCTGGCCATCCGGGTTTCAACACAGCGGGCCCAGGCCCCCTGCCGGCATTTCCACGAGGCCGTCGCCTGGTATTCGGCCCACGGGCCTGATCCTGATCTCAAGGCGCGGCTAGGCCATTTTCTCCAGGAGCTGGAACAGTGGCGCGACCGGGAAAAGTTCCGCAAAACCGGCGAATGGCTCGAGTGGCTGCTGGAGGACACTGGGTTTTTCCATCAGGTGGCGGCTCACGAAAATGGTGCAGAGCGATTGCGGGAGGTCCGGGCGTTTATCGGCTGGGTGCACCAGTTCGAAACCAACCGCGGCCGCGGCCTGTTCGATCTGGTCCGCCACATCGAGAACCTGGAACAAAAGGGGCTTGGCCAGGCACCCTATGATCTCGCCGAATCGGAACAGAATGCTGTCCGGGTGATGACCATCCACAGCAGCAAGGGCTTGGAATTTCCGGTCGTCTTTGTGGTGGGCCTTTCCGGGAGAATCACACCAAAGGACCAGCAGGACGTCCTGATGATCAGTGAAAGCCTGGGTGTCGGATTTGACTGGGTAGATCCCAGGGCCCATCTGCGCCGGACCACCCATCTCAAGCTGGCCATGTTGGCCGAACACAAGGCTCAGACCCTGGCCGAAGAACTCCGCCTGCTGTATGTTGCCATGACCCGGGCGCGCGACAGCCTGGTCCTCGTCGCCATGCTGCCCAAGGGCAGCCAGAAAGCCTTGCTGGCCCGTTTCAATAAAGCGCAGGCCTGGCCTGAGCCTGTCTTGCCTGCCCACCTCGTCTTGTCCGGTCGCAGCTACCTGGACTGGCTGCTCATGGCCCTGGCCCGGCATCCGGACATCGACTGGAGCCGCCTCGCGGGCGAAGAGGCGGTCGAAAAGCCCCCCGTTTTCCGGCTTCACGAGCCAACACAAGGGGTCTGGGCGGTGCAGTTCCTCCCTGTGCAGGACTATCTGCCATCTGACCGTGAACCTCTAGATGAAGTGGCGTCTGACGAGGCAAACCCTGCAGACGTTCTGGATCTGCCACGAGCCGTGGGCGCCTATCTGGCAGCGGAACCTGTCCCTGAGGCCGAGATCGGGCAGGCCTTGCACCGGATCAGCCCGGATTACCCGTTTGCCAGTGCTGCGAAAAGCCCGGTCAAACTGTCAGTCAGTGAGCTCAAACGCCGCGAACAGGAAGAATCCCTTTTCGGGGAGGAGCAGATGATAGAACTGCCGGGACAAGACCCTGCCCTGGGCATCAATCTGGACCTGCATGACCTGTCTGAGCTGACGGAGATCAGCCAGGTGCCAGTCCAGGGAGCCCGGCTGGGTACGGCGCTGCACCTGTTCCTGCGCTATCTGGACCTGCCCCGGGCCCGGAGCGAGGCCAGCCGTGCTGAGCTGGAGTGCCAGCTGCGGCAGCTGGAGCAAGACCAGGTTCTATCTGGCGATGAGGCTTTAGCTCTGACGGGCTGGCTGGACGCGATCCTTGCTTTTGTCACATCCGACCTGGCTGGCCGGATGGTGGTTGCCGAGCGAGACCGGCATCAGTTGTTCCGTGAAATGCCGTTCACCCTGGCTGTGCCTGCAGGTTCTGTCTGGCCGGGTGAAACGGCCTTTGCCCCCGACGACCGGGCCCTGGTCCAGGGCATCATCGACTGTTGGTTCCAGGAAAACGGCCAGGCCATCCTGGTCGATTACAAAACTGACCGGGCGACCGGCCAGCCGGAACAGATCCGGCAGCTGCTCAGCGAACGCTATGGACGCCAGCTCGATTACTATGCCCAGGCGATCTCGGCAGGAACCGGACTATTTGTGACGGAGCGTCTCATTGTCCATGTGCCAAGCTGCCAGATCTTTGCCTGTCCGGCTCTGGAGGTTGAAGCATGACAACCCTTGCCTCAGAATCAAATGGAAAGCAACCAGGCCGGCCGCTGGTGCAAAATGCACTGGCGCTGTCGCATGAGTATGCCCGCCTTCTGGTCAGGCCGGGAGACACGGTGATCGATGCCACCTGTGGCAATGGCGGTGACACGGAATTTCTGGCTGATCTGGTCGGACCAGACGGACATGTGATCGGTTTTGACATCCAGTCTGAAGCGATCGCACGCACCACAGATCGTTTGCAAAAGGCCGGTTTGCTCGCGCGCTGTGAGCTCCATGTCGCCAGCCACGACCGGATGGCCGAACGGGTGCCACCAGGCGTGCGCGTGGTTTTATTCAATCTGGGCTATCTGCCGCGCGGTAATCACGCCATCGGGACAAGGTCCGAGACGACCTTGCCCGCCCTGGACCAGGCGCTGGCGCTCCTGTCTGTTGGAGGCGCGGTCCTGATCTGCCTGTATTATGGCGGAGACAGCGGCTTTGAAGAATATCAGGCAGTGCTGGATCATATCCGGACTTTGCCGGTCCGGCAGTTTGCAGTGCAAAAGATCGAAATGGCCAATGCCACCAACTGTGCGCCGATTTTCATCTGCTGCGAGAAATTGCAGGATTAGGGCTGGTTGCCTGGCTTTGTTCGATCGGTGAGCAGCCCTTGCCGCGTGGCCTGTTCTGCCTGGGCAGTGGCCCGACGGGTCGCTCTGCTGCCGGCCGCTTTATCAGCCGCCCGACGCCGGGCGAAAAAGTCCTTGAGGATCTGGCTGCAGCTTTCCTGCAAGAGCAGACCTTGCCAGGCGACGCGATGATTGTGTTTCAAGTCGAATATATTGATGATCGAACCGACGGCACCGGCTTTCGGATCGGTGGCGCCGTAATAAACGGTGCGGATGCGGGCCTGGACGATGGCTCCGGCACACATGACACACGGTTCGAGGGTGACATAGAGATCACAGTCATCGAGTCGCCAGGATTTTTGGTGCCGGCAAGCCTGGCGGATCGCGACCATTTCCGCGTGCAAGGTGACATCCTGCAAGGTCTCACGCTTGTTGTGGCCTCGGGCGATGATTTTGCCCTTGTGCACGATGACAGCCCCGATCGGCACCTCGCCGATCAGCTCAGCCTTGTGCGCCTCTTTCAGGGCTGCTTGCATGAAAAAGGCATCATCTTGCAGCCTGGTTTGCTCGTGTGTCATGGGTGCTCGGCGCTCCTTGCGATCCAGTCTCTTTGACCCTATAATAGCATAATGTCCATTCATCCCAAGGCCGGCACGGGCAGGATAGATCCGCTGCCGTGCTGCCATGACTAGCGAAAGAGGTGCGCCATGACGCTCAAAGAAGGAATCTGCCCCAACTGTGGCTCGCTGCTGCAATTGGACGATAAAAATACGCAGGGACATTGCCTGTTTTGTGATGCTGTGTTTGAAAGCGATGTCGCCTATGCCATCGCCGTTGATTCGGCCGGCGTGACCTTCCCCAATCTGCCCCAGCCAAAATACGAAGGGCCCAATCTCAATCCCCAGCTGAACAATGCCCAGTTTGCCGCTCGTGCCACCCAGGTGGAAACGACGAAAAAGCAGAAGGCGAAAGTGGAAGTTAAACCCGCCCAGCCCGCCTATGTGCCGAAAAATGACATCAAGCTCCCGGACCTGCGCCTGACTGTCAAAACGCGCCTGAAGCTGACCGGTGCGGCCGTCCTGGCCTTGGCCATCATCGTGGCACTCTCTGCGCCACCGATCATGAAACGCAATGACGCCCGGATCCAGCTGCTGGCAGTGATCCCCCAGATCAGCCCGGTCACCACCGATGTGGACAAGACGGTCGTCATCCACGGCCTGTCCAATCAGCGTCTCGAGCTGGCTCTGCCTGCTGCCATCACAGCAGATGAAGCCACAGCCTTGTTCAATCGCTATGCAGACCAGCGCGCAGCCATCACAGGCGAAGACGCGGCTGATTTTTCTGCAACGCGCAGCGATCTGATCGTCAAGATTGTGACGCCTGAGGGCGGGTACCTGATTGAGCAACCTAAAAGCCAGGCAGCCCTCGAGGATGGTTCGGCCATCCAGGTGCTCGGCTGATTACTGACGCAAAGAGTCTTCATGTGAGGCCCGCTCTGCCTGCCAAAGGGTGAAATGATCAAATGTGACGAAACAAATGATTAATGTTCACAGTTATTCACATTTGCGATTTAGTTTCTTTAAACTTAATTGCTAAACTGAATTCAGAGCAAGAGCAAGAGCGACGAACCTCCTTCTTTCATACTTTCTCCTCCAAACGAAACGGCCTCGGGTGTGGTGTCCCGGGGCCGTTTTGCTGTGGGTGGCGGTTGTCTTTTCTGAATGGAAGGGTACGTGGTTCAAAGCTCACTCGCTGTAGTGCCGCAGGAACTGGCGGGTCCTTTCGTGAGTGGAATTGAAGACCTGATCCGGTGTGCCTTCCTCGATGATCACACCCTGGTCCATGAAGATGATCCGGTCGGCCAGTTCGCGGGCAAAGGCCATTTCATGAGTGACGACGACCATGGTCATGTGTTCGGCGGCCAGCTGGCGGATGACCTTGAGGACCTCGCCGGTCAGTTCAGGATCAAGGGCCGAGGTGGGCTCGTCAAAGAAAAGGACCTGCGGTTCGAGGGCCAGAGCCCGGGCAATCGCGGCGCGCTGCTGTTGACCGCCAGAGAGCTGGAAGGGGTAGTTCTGGGCCTTTTCAGTCAGGCCAAGCTTTTCGAGCAGGACAGCGGCCTTGCTTTTAGCTTCAGTGATAGGCTGGCCGAGGACATGGACCGGTGCCTCTGTGATGTTGCGCTCGATCGTGAAGTGGGGGAAGAGATTGAAGCTCTGGAAGACCAGGCCGATTTTGAGCTGGATCGTTTTCAAGTCAGCCTTGGCTGCGTAGACGGAACGACCGTGGGGATCATTCTTGCACAGGACTTGGCCACCGACCGTGATGTTGCCACGATTGGCCTGCTCAAGCTGGTTGATCAGGCGCAGGAGGGTCGATTTGCCAGAGCCGGAGGGACCGATGATGACGACCACTTCACCACGATGTACGGTGAGGTTGATCGACTTGAGGACCTCGAGGGTGCCAAATTGCTTGGCAAGGTTTTCAACGGAGAGGACTATATCGGAAGGCATGGCCGAATCTCCTTTGTCAGGTTCCGCCGTCAGTGGCGATAATAGCTCAGTTTTTTCTCAAAGCGGGAAAAAACCAGGGCAACGAGGCTGTTCAGGATCAGATAGATGACACCGGCGGCGATGATCGGCTCGATCGAGACTAGACGAGAAGTTGAATTCTGGGCGGCGCGGAACAACTCGGCCACCCCGATGATCTGGGCCAGGGCTGTGTCTTTGACCAGCGTCATAGCCTCGCTGGCCGAGGGGGGCAGAATGCGCTTGATGACCTGGGGCAGGACAATGCGGGTGAAGGTCTGGCCGCTGCTAAACCCAAGGACATGGCCGGCTTCAAACTGGCCGCGCGGGATCGACTCGAGGCCGCCGCGGAAAATTTCAGCGAAATAGGCGGCATAATTGAGACTGAAGGCCATGATGACGGCGGAAAAGCGCCCAATCGGAATTCCGAGGACAAAGGGCGGGAAATACATGAAAAAGATCAGTTGCAGGATCAGAGGCGTGCCGCGCATGATCAGAAGGTAAAACCGGACCGGCAGCTGTATGACACGCACAGAGGACTGGCGCAACCGGGCGACCACGATGCCGAGCGGGATGGAGAAGACAAGGGTCAGGACGAATATCTGCAGCGCACGCCAGGTGCCTTCGAGCAGGTAGGGGAGAATCTGGAATGTGACCATGCGAGCATCTCCTTCGCGTCAACGGGGAACGGACTGGGATGGAGCGGGAAGATAAAGAGGGGCGGACAGTATCATTGCCTGTCCGCCCTCGAGTGGGTTACCTTTGACCGCGGATTGTCAGGCTGCGGCTTTACACGCAAGCGACGATTACTTGCCGATGGTGGTGATGTCTTTGCTGAACCAGTCGGTCGAGATCTTGGCCAGGGTGCCATCCTTGGCCATGGCTTCCAGCTGCTTCTGGACTTCGTCACGCAGGGCCTGGTCAGCCTTGCGGAAGCCAATACCGTATTCTTCTTCAGCGAGTGCTTCATCAAGAATGCGATACTGCTTGCCTTCGCGGGCGATGTAGTAGCCGGCGACGATTTCATCGACGAGCAGGGCATCGCTGCCGCTGGCCTTGAGGTCGAGAAGGGCGGTGACATTGTCCTTGAGCTCGATGACTTCACCGAGGGATGATTTGAAATCGGGCTTGGATTCGAGGGCTTCGGCGGCACTGGACTCGGCCTGCAGGGCCAGTTTCTTGCCAGCAAGGTCAGCCAGGGTCTGGACCGGTGAATCGGCCAGCACGATGACGATCTGGCGGTTCTTCATGTAAGCCCCGGTGACGTTTGTTTCCTTCAGGCGTTCTTCCGTGATGGTGTAGCCATTCCAGATGCAGTCGATGGTGCCGGCATTGAGTTCGTTGAATTTCTGGGACCAGTCGATCGGCTGCAGCTTGAGTTCGACGCCCATGCGCTTGGCGACTTCCTTGGCCACATCGACATCGAATCCGACGATTTCATTGGCCTCGTTGCGGTACCCCATTGGCGGGAAGGCGTCATCCAGGCCCAGGACCAGGGCCTTGGCATCCTGGACTTTCTTCAGCGACTGGTCGCCGCTGGCGGCCTTGGCACAGCCGGTGGTGAGCACGGCCAGGACCAGGATGAGGGAAATCAAAGTCAAGAAAATGCGTTTGTTCACGTTTCTCCTCCTGTCATATGAGAAAATTGGTAAAAACCATGGTTTTACCCCTTGCATTGTAGAAGAAACGCGTCGTGAGGGCAATAGTTTAGCATGATAAAGTGCCGGCGGAACATCGCAAGAAAGTGCAAAAAGATGACCAGCACTTGCCTTGTCCCGGTTTCTACATCCGGCTAGACTTAGAATCGAACTGGGCATGCCAAGACTGCCCAACGTTCAGATACATGGAGGAGAACCAGATACATGCTCAAGCGAAAAAACCTAGTCGTGCTTATCCTGGCCATGTCAGCCCTGCTGCTCGTGTCGCTGACCGCCTGCCAGTCTACAGCAACGACGGCTGAAACCACTGCTGCACCGGCTGTGGAAACCACCTTGGCCGCAACGACCACTCCAGAAAAGACCTCCGGCTTCCCGGTCCAAATCGTCGACGCCACTGGAGCTCAAGTCACTTTGGCAGCCCCACCCCAGGCGATCATCGCAACCAATGTCTGGGCTGGAGAAATCCTCCTGGATATGGTCGACGTCAGCCGGATCACGGCCCTGTCTGCCTGGGGCGATGACCCGGTCCTGTCGATGACGGCAGACAAAGCAGCAGCGGTCCAGAACCGCATCGATATTTCAACACCAGAGTCTATTGTCGCCCTCAATCCCGACCTGGTCATCATCGACACCTTTTCCAATCCAGATGGTTCCCTTAGCAAAACCCTGACCGAAGCTGGCATTCCTGTTGTCCAGATGGAGTCGCCGACGAATTTCACCATGATTTCAGATGCGATTTTGACCTTGGCCCAGGCAACGGGCGAAGTTGAACGCGGCCAGGCCATGGTCGACGAGATGAACCAGACCTTGGACAACGTCGCGAGCAAGGTCGCCTCGGTGGCTGAAGCGGACCGTGTCACGGTTATGTTCTATGAAGACTATTATGATCCGACCGGCAACAGTGCCAACATGCTGGCCGCCTACGGTGTCGGTTCCCCATTCCATGCCATTGCCGAGGCAGCTGGTACGGTCAACGTCTGCAATGTGGTCAACTACAGCCCGGTTGCCAAGGAGAAGGTCGTCGGCGAATGGCAGCCGCAGTTGCTGGTCATTCCGTCCTCAACCTTTGATGAAAATTTCAAAGCGGTCGAGGATGGTGGCGACCTGCTGAAATCGGCCATGTCACTGGATCCGATCTTGCAGACCTTGCCTGCGGTCATGGACGGCAAGATCCTGGCCATCCCGGACAAATTCCGCAGCTCGACTTCCCACTATATGGCCCAAGCCGTGGAGCTGCTGGCCCAAGCAGCGTATCCGGACCTTGTCCAGTAAGCTGTCGCCACGAAAATCCCTGAAAAACTGGAAGCTCGGCCACCTTGCAGTGGCCGGGCTGCTTGCTTTGCTGGCAACAACGATGCTTTCAGTCGCACTGGGCACGGTTTATGTCCCCCCGCTGACCATCTTGAAAAGCCTGGCCCAGTCACTTGGCCTTGGGATGAGCCAGCCGGCAGACCAGACCAGCCAGATCCTGATTGTCCTGATCCGCCTGCCGCGCGTCTTTGCCGCGATCTTTGCCGGGGCTGGCCTGGCGATCGCCGGTACCGCCATGCAAGGCCTGTTCCGCAATCCTCTGGCTGAACCAGGCATTCTGGGCGTCTCTGCCGGGGCGAGCCTGGGGGCGCTGATCGCGATTGCCTTTGGCACTTACACCTTCCTGGCCCTGCCGGCCTTTGCCTTTGCCGGTGCGCTGGCCGCCGTCCTGATCATTCTCGGTTTGTCATCGTTTTCCGGCAGTTCGGGCCAGACCACAGTTCTGATCCTGGCCGGCATGGCCGTCGCGGCCTTTTTCTCTGCCCTGACGTCGCTGCTGCTGGTCCTGGCCAGTGAATACCAAGTCTCAAGCTACATTTTCTGGACCCTGGGCGGCCTGTCCAACCGGCGCTGGGAACATGTCCAGCTGATGGCCGTCCCCGTCCTTCTGGCCGGGACCCTGTTGTTCTTGCGTGGCCGCGACCTCGATATCCTGCTGCTGGGTGACGAGACCGCCCGGACCTTGGGCGTGGCTGCGAGAAGGACGCGCATCCTGACCGTCCTTTTAGCCTCGCTGTTGACGGCGATCATCGTCTCAGTGACCGGACCGATTGGATTTGTCGGCCTGATTGTGCCACACATCATGCGCCTGATCGTCGGGCCCTCGCATCGCCGCCTGCTCCTGGCCTCTGCCTTTGGCGGGGCGATTTTTCTCCTGCTGTGCGACCTGGCGACCCGGCTGATTGCGATGCCGCGCGGGATTGAATTATCCGTCGGTGTCACCACAGCTTTAGTGGGTGCGCCGTATTTCATGATCCTTTTGATCCGCTCGCTGCGGACCCATGCTTAAGGAGGTGGACCGGATGCCAGAAGCGATCCTGGAGTGCCAGGGGATCACCTTTGAGGTCCGTCTGCCTCAGCCGCGCACGATCCTGAACCAGATCAGTTTTTCAGCCCGGCCTGGTGAAATCATCGGCATTTGTGGTCCCAATGGGGTCGGCAAATCGACTTTCCTGCGCGTGCTGGCAGGGTTGGTCAAGCCGACCAGTGGAGAGGTCCGTGTCCAGGGCAAGTCCCTGCATCATTTCAAACCGCGCCTGCTGGCCCGCCAATTGTCTTTTTTACCCCAGGACACCGTGGTGCCCTTTGATTTCAAGGCCAGGGAGATCGTCCTGATGGGCCGCCATCCCTATGCTTCCAGTCTTGCTGCCTGGACAGATGAAGACTTGGCTGTAGCCCAGGCCTGCATGGCCCAGGCGGAGTGCGAAGCTGAGGCTGAACAATTTGTCACGACCTTATCCGGTGGTGAACGGCAACGGGTGATGATCGCCCGGCTCCTGGCCCAGGACACGCCGATCGTCCTGCTCGATGAAATGACCGCCAGCCAGGACATCCGCCATGCCAGCAAGCTGTTGCACCTGGCCCGCCAGCTGGCTGATGCCGGCAAACTGGTGATCCTGGTCCTGCATGACCTCCGGGCTGCCGCCCGGATCTGCAGCCGCGTCTGCCTGATGCACGAAGGTCGCATTGTTGCCGATGGCGATCCGGAAGACGTCCTGCACGAAGGGCACATCGCCTTTGTGTACGGTGTCCGGGCCAGGACCTTCACCAATCCCCTGGGCCAGTGGGATTTTGACCTCGAGGAAAACCAGTCCGAATCGTCATGAACGCGTAACCCCAAGGCCTTGTATTTTGAGGGGCATGTGCCCTTATAATGAAGCTGTAGCCCAGGCTAAGCCGCCTGCTGCTGCAGCTTTTTTTAAAGACAGGGGGGACTGGCATGAATACTTTTACCCGGTCGATCGTCCAGATTTTCCAAGGCGCAGCCCGGGCTCTCCAGACATTCCCGGCGACAATTGCCAGTGCGCTGGCATTTGCTGTCGTGACCATGGTCCGGATCCAGCTCGACTATCCCATCCAGGATTCGTACCAGGAGATCATCACCAGCCTGCAATGGGCTCTGGCGCTGTCGGGTGTCCTGAGCATGGCCGCCATCACAGGTGTCCAGAGCCGCCTCAACCAGCGCGGGGCTTTTCTTGGCGCCAATCTGCTGGGCGCCCTAGCCTTTGTCGTGACATTCCTGGCCCTGTATCTGCCGGCAGATCTTGTGACCGGCCTGGCCTTGTCCCGGGTAGGCGTGACCATTCTGGTCAGCTTGTTTGCGTTCATCGTGCTCTCAGCTTATCCACCCGGCCAGTCTGATTTTGCCCGCGCCTTTTTCATGACCCACAAAGCCTTTTTCATCGCCCTGATCTACGGCCTGGTGATCATGGGCGGCACATCCGGCGTGGCAGGTGCGATCAAAGCCCTGATCTACCGTGACCTGAGCGAAAAGGTCTTCATGCACATCGCGACTTTGTCCGGGGTGCTGGCTTTCACCCTGTTTGTTGGTTATTTCCCCGATTTCCGCAAAGGGGTGGTTGACGAACGGCGGGAGATAGCCCAGAAGCAGCCGCGCTTCATCGAAATCTTGTTCGGATACATTGTCATACCGATTGCCTTGGCCTTGACGGCTGTCTTGCTGGTCTGGGCCGGGCGCGTGGTGATCACCGGCAGCTGGCCCCAATTCACCCAGCTGGCCAGCATTGCCACCGCCTACACCATTGGCGGCATCTGGCTCCACATCATGGTGACCGCGTATGAGACCGGCCTCGCCCGCTTTTACCGGCGGATCTATCCCATGGCTGCCCTGGTGATCCTGGTCTTTGAAGCGTGGGCTTTGGTAGACCGTCTGCGTCAGTCCGGCTTAAAAATGACCGAGTATTCCTTTGCTTTGATCTGGTTGATCGCCCTGGCCTCAGCCGTGCTCCTGATTGTCCAAAAAGCCAGGGCCCATGTACGGATCGTGGCTATGATCTGCGTGGTGGCGGTGGTGTCGGTTTTGCCCGGCCTGGGCTACCATGCTTTACCGGTGACTGCCCAGGCCAGCCGCCTGGAAAATCTCCTGACTGCCCAAGGGATGCTATCTGGCGGACAGATCCAGCCAGCGGCCACAGAACCTGACCGGGCGACCCGGGAGGCGATCACAGACGCAGTCTTGTACCTGGCCTATGCCGAGGATACCAGACTGCCGGAGTGGTTCGATCCGGCCCTGCGCAATACGGAGAACCTCAGATCCCTCCTGGGCTTTGAACAGGTCTGGGCGGACTATGATCCCGGCATGCCATTTAATTATTCGATGACTTTCCTGACGTTGCCGGAAGGCGTGATCCCGATCGATGGGTACCAGTGGGCCATCAGTTTGCAAAATCAGTTTGACTTCGGGGTCGCTCCGATCCCGGTCACTTTGAATGGCCAGAAGGGGCTGTACACCATCAGCTGGTCGGTCAAAACCAACAACAACTTGCCATCGATCAAAATCCGGCTCGGTGACCAGGTGCTGGTTGACCAGACCCTGGCCGGTTACGCCGAAGATCTGATCGCCAAGTACCCTTTGAGCTCAGGTGGCAAACAAACGGCAGCCGCCCTCGATGACATGACTTACGAAATCACTGCCCCTGGTTTGGAGGCTGTCATCGTGTTCAATTCCATCGAGCTGACCAAT
>SABL01000232.1 GCA_009928985.1 Clostridia bacterium | reverse complement strand
GTTTCATGGACATCGAAACCATCATTGCTGATCGGCTGGCCCGTGATGAGCGAGACCGGCGGCTTTCGGGTATCGAAGTTGCCCCATTCATCCGTCATGGCCCGGGCCAGGTGACCGGTCGGGACATGCGTATTGTAATTAAGGCTGAGGTACTGGCTCAGATTGACCAGGGCACCGCTGCAATAGGTCCACTGGTATTGTTGTTCCGGTGGCGCATCGGCCGGAGCTTCCCAGTTGATTGAGCGGATCGGATTGACCTGGCCGGTGACGAAATCGTTGAAGGAATCGGCTTTGGCGATGGTGAAGGAGGAGAAGGGCAGGGTGGGAGTTGCCGGATTGGAATAGTACGACTCGCCCGCGACACGGAACTCGATGACCACCTGGTCTTTGTTGTACAGCATCTGGGAATCGTGCTGGTAAAATTCGCCTTCAGCATTGGTGATGGCATAGCCAGTGGCCGGGTATTTGCGGATCTCAGTCTGGTTGGCCGAAACCGTGTCATTCGGGTCGAAGGCTACACCCTCCGGTACGACCAGGATCCGGTACTCCAGTCCCTGGGCAACCTCGAATTTTGGCGGCGCCGGAGAGACCTGCCGTTCGATCGTTCCGCCGACCAGGCCCGGTGAGATGAATGCCTCGACGACCTTGATCCGGTAGCCCAGAGTATTGGCCTGGCGCCGCCGCAGGATGGTCGGCTTGTAATTGGCCAGATTGAAGTTTTTCCCGGCCAGCTTGACGTAGACGTTGAACAACCCATAGAGATTGACGTCGAGCATTTTGTTGTCGG
This sequence comes from Clostridia bacterium, assembly GCA_009928985.1. Lineage (GTDB taxonomy): Bacteria > Bacillota > Clostridia > Saccharofermentanales > UBA5734 > UBA5734. The sequence continues at coordinate 1,530 of SABL01000232.1, read as the reverse complement.
CCTGGACATGGACCCCGGCACCGAGGAATACACCTGCACCGACCAAGTCAAAGCCAAAAAGCTCGAGGCCCATCATCGGGCCGAATTTCAGGTAGCCATCGATGTCACCGTTGAGGTCGACTTCGCCGTCGCTGGTGAAACCCTGCTTGAAAATCGGCTTGACACTGGTCGGGACGTAGAACTTGGTGCCGCCCCGGACGCCCATCGTGGTCTCGGTGTAATCACGGGCCTCGATTTCCAGGCTCAGGCTGCCGTCAAGGCCGATGACGGCAAAAATGCCACCGGAAATCCGCCCGACGCCGAAGGGAATGTCGAGGCCGAGCAGGGGAATATAGACCTCCTGCTTGACGTTGGCACCCATTTCCACGACCAGGTAGCTCTCCTGCCGGAGGGTGAGTTCGATCCGGTAACCGTCAAATCCGGAATAGCGGCCGGTGAGGTCGATGTCCTCGATGCCGAGGCCGCCACTGACCGTGACGTCGACTTTGCCGCCACCGCCCAGATTGGCCTCCAGGGTCTGGTCAGTGAACTGGAGCTTGATGAAGGGATCGTCGGAAAGGTATTTGAAATCCTTCAGCGCGTCGCTAAATGCCTGGGACTGGGCCAGGCCAGGCAAGACCAGACTTTTCTCGATGCCAGGGGCGAAACCGCTGATGTTGCCGCGGGTCAGGCGGATGGTGTCTTCCTCGAGCTCAAAGGTCTTGACGACTTCACTCAGCTGTGGCCGGGCGACGCTGTAGGTGTTTTGCAATGGTTTGACGAGGTCGCCGAGGGTTTCATTGGCGGCAAAAGCGCCGGTGAATGTGGTCGGGGAGACGACCTTGAAGGCGGTGCCGGCAGTGGTGTCGACAAAGACCGAGCCGTTGTTGACCGACTGGCCACGTGCCTGGGCCGCCTGCTGGAGGACGTCCTGTGCGATGTAGCCGCCCTCGGCGATGATTTTGTCCGGCCGCAGCTGGGGAGCGGCTGCTCCGGAGAGCAACTGGCCGGCAGTGGCCAGCTGGCTGGTGACCTGGCTGTCGACCTGGATGACAGAGTCCGCCAGTTCATAGTGGATTTTGTCTGCGTCGAAGGTGGCCGGTGTCTCATCAGCAACAAATTCAAGCCATTGGGCTGAAGGTGCCAAAAAATCATCATCGAACGGTGCAGCGGGCTGCAGATCGATGCTGCCAGGCCATTCGCTGGAAGTATCTGTGGACACGACTGCCTGAACGGGAAGCGCCAGGGGCAGGAAGACGAACAGCAAGGCTATCCAGACTGCACAAAATTTCTTCATCGCCGACCTCTCGCCGGACAACCGGCAGATTATTCATGCTGCAGTAACAAAAAGACTTGTCAAAAGTGAGGGTGTTTGTTCACACTATCATTATACGCCTGATCAACCTCAAACGATTCCGCCAGCCGTGTGCTTGTGCGATTTTGTCACGGTCAGATGGATGAATGTCAGGTATAGTCAGGAACGTAACAAGCAAACGAGGTGTCCCATGGATTTCAACCTGTCATCGAGCCTTTTTGTCGGCGAACAGAAAT
>SABL01000067.1 GCA_009928985.1 Clostridia bacterium | reverse complement strand
CATGGATTCCCGCTACTCGTAACTATGACCGAACTATGAAGCAGCCCAAAACCGCTGGAATTACGTGATTCCAGGGCATTGATCATTGACCTGAACCTAGTTATGTGATACCATATACATAACTAGGAGCGATTGAATTATGGCGATTATTAACCAGTACGATAAACGCAGTGGCATCACCTATGTTTACGAATCCACGTCCTATTGGGACAAGGAAAAGCAGCAACCTCGTGCCAACAGGACGCTTATTGGCAAACGCGATCCGGTCACCGGTGAGATTGTGCCGACTGATGGCAGGCGAAAAAAGAAGCAAGGATCGGAGATGGTGGTCCCTGTAAAGCCTGGACCTGTGCCCATCGCAGTTGCCAACCGCAGATTTTACGGTGCCACCTACCTGCTGGACGAAATCGGCCACAACCTTGGCATCGATAAGGATCTCAAACTGTGCTTTCCTAGCCTGTATAAGCAAATCCAATCCATCGCCTACTACCTGATTCTGGAAAGCGATTCGCCGCTGTTTCGCTTTGAAAAGTGGAATTTATTGCATCGCCATCCTTTCGGGGAAAACATTCCTTCCCAGCGCAGCAGCGAGATATTTGCCGATATTTCTGAAGAAAGCCGGAATCATTTCTTCCGGTTGCAGCAAAGACGAAATCAGGAAGATGAGTACTGGGCTTATGACACCACCTCCGTATCCAGCTATTCCCAGACGCTACGACAAGTCCAGTATGGGAAAAACAAAGAGAATGACCGATTACCCCAAATCAACCTGGCCCTGGTGTTTGGTCAGAAATCAGGATTACCCTTTTACTATCGTAAACTGGCCGGAAATATCCCAGATGTCAGCACCGTCAAAAATCTTCTCAACGATTTCCAAGTTCTTGGCTTTGACAAGATCAAGCTGGTCATGGACCGCGGTTTCTACAGCGAAGCCAATATCAATGGCCTTTTGGGTGAACACCTCAAATTCATCGTTGCAGTCAATACGAGCCATACCTTTGTGCAGCAGCAGATCAATAAGGTCTATGACACCATCCAATCCTATGAAAACTTGGACGAACAGTACGGTCTGTATTCATCCACCGTCCTGACAGAATGGAATTATCAGCAGGAGCGCCCCTACAAACAGGATGTCCTCACCGAAAAGAGAAGGATCTACTTTCATATCTTCTTCAACATCGAAAAATATGCCGATGACCAGGCCTGTTTTGACCGCAAGGTTCTGGATATGAGGAAAGAAGTTCTCAGCGGCAAGCGGGTTGCCGAGCATGAATCCTTCTACAAAAAGTACTTCACAATCACGGAAACACCCAAAAGAGGAGCCAAAGTCAGCGTCAAACAGGATGCAATTGATAAAACCAAACGGTATTATGGGTATTTCGCTTTGCTGACCAATGAAAAGATGGATGCCATTACCGCCCTGCAGCTATACCGAAACAAGGATCTGATCGAGAAAGCGTTCGGCAATATCAAGGAGCGACTCAATCTCAGGCGACTTCTGGTGTCCTCTGAAAAAAGCCTGGACGGCAAACTGTTCGTAGCTTTTGTTTCTCTGATCTACCTGTCCTACATCAAAAAGCAAATGCAAGAATCCGGTCTTTTCAAGGACTATACCGTTCAGACCCTTCTGGATAAGCTCGATATCATCGAATGCTTTGAAAATCCTGGGTTCGATCTTCGTGTCGGGGAGGTTCTCAAAAAGCAACGGTTAATCTACGAGGCACTTAACACTACTCCGCCTGCATAGTTATGTGTTGGCGGGAATCCAGGCATTTAACTTCAATGATGTTCACAGGCGCCCTCCCCTTCATGGTGCGATTTGTCGTGCAACGTAATTTTACACCCGGATCAGGTCGTACTCTCTCGTCCCCAGGCCGATTTTTTCTGCGTGGCTGAGGCAGCTGCGCCATTCCGACTCCGGGGTGGAATTGACAAAGTGGTCGTGATGGTCGATGAACTGCGGTTTGAGCAAATTGTCAGACAGCTGGCTATTGGGCAGCGGGGTGGCGGCCAGACAGGCATCCGCACAGGCCTGGTCGAGAGCGAGCGGATCAAACGAGGCAAACATGCCGATGTTGGGCAGGATGGGTGCGTCGTTTTCGCCGTGACAATCACAGTTGGGAGAGACATCGACAACCAGGGAAATGTGGAATTGCGGCCGGCCTGTCACAACGGCTTTGGTGTATTCGGCCATGCGGTAATTGAGGATCTCGACTGCATTGCCGTTCACGAACTCGATCGCGTCGAAATTGCACGATCCCAGGCAACGACCGCAACCGACGCATTTTCCCAGATCGACGTGCATCTTGCGCGAAGCCGCATCGAAGACGAGGGCATCATTGGCACATTCACGCTGGCAGATCCGGCAACCGCGGCATCGGTCTTCATGGATCGTCGCCTGGCCGTTGTTGTGCTGGTGCATCTTGCCGGCCCGAGAGCCGCAGCCCATGCCGATGTTCTTGATCGTGCCACCAAATCCGGTCATCTCATGGCCTTTGAAATGGGTCAAGCTGATGAAAACATCAGCGTCCATGATCGCTCGGCCGATCAAGGCTTTATCGATGTATTCGCCACCTGGAACCGGGACCTCAACATCATCGGTCCCCTTGAGTCCGTCGCCGATCAAGATCGGACACCCTGCCGTCAGGGCGGTGAAACCATTTTCCCAGGCACACTCGAGATGCTCGAGGGCGTTTTTGCGGCTGCCGGGATATAACGTGTTGCAGTCAGTCAGAAAGGGCTTACCGCCAAATTCCTTGACCACATCGACGACTGCCCGGGCGTAATTGGGCCGCAGGTAGCTAATGTTACCGAGTTCGCCGAAATGGAGCTTGATGGCGGCAAATTTACCATCGAGATCGATCTCACCGATCCCTGCAGCCTTGATCAGCTTCTTGAGCTTGGTCGGCATGCTGTCCCCAAATGCTTTCGTCCGGAAATCAGAAAAATAGACCTGTGCTTTTTCCATCTGTTAACTCCTCGCCCTGCAACATGATTTGAATCTTGCGAACACGTGCGATTATAACGATTGAAGTTAACTTCAAGTCAAGCTTGTTCAGGCATTTTGTTTAAATATTTATGAAATTTTTCCGGTACCCTCGTGAGGGACAGATCATCATGGACCGCACACGTCCCGGCCGACTGTGCAGTCTCGTAGTACCACCTTTTAAAATCGAGCATATCGAGCATATCCTGCAATTCTTGCATCTGCGCGATGACAGAGGCCTGCTGGTCCGTAATGATCGCCAGACGCTCGGCGATCTTGGCATCGCCTTCGACACAACAGTCGATGAAATGCTTGATTTCCTTGATCGGCATGCCTGTTTTTTTGAGACATTCAATTGTTTTCAGCATGGATATATCTTCAGGCTTGAACAACCGGATCCCGCCATCGGAGCGTTCAACGAAAGGCAACAGGCCTTCCTTGTCGTAGTATCTCAAGGTCGAGGTAGCCACATTGATCTGTTTCGCTGCTTCACCTACCGTGTAAGCCATGTCTGACGCCTCCGAAATGGTTCAAGTTTCTTGCAATAAGCATTGACTTGAAGTTTACTTGAAGTCAGACAAGCCTGTCAAAGAACGGTCCGGAGCATACGCTCCGAGGAGGCACACATGACTGACAAACAACCTGCATTTTCCACGATTGATGACTACATCGAGCGCTTTTCCGGGGATATCAAGGAACGACTGATCACCATGCGCGCGATCATTCGCGCAGCTGCACCCGGAGCCATCGAAAAAATCAGCTATCAAATGCCGACCTTTTACCTCGTAGGAAATCTGGTTCACTTTGCAGCATTTGATCATCACATTGGTTTCTATCCAGCTCCGAGTGGAATTGAAACATTCCAATCTGAATGGGCTCCCTACAAATGGGCCAAGGGATCGGTCCAGTTCCCCCATGATCAGCCGTTGCCGCTGGACCTGATCCGACGTGTCGTCCTCTTCCGGGTGACTGAAAACCTGGCCCTGGCTGCAGAAAAAAAAGCCCGGCTGATGGGCATCCAGATCAAAGAAGATTAGGAGAAAAATCAATGGCAACCGTACTGACCATCTATGGCTTGCTCGGCCTCGGGCTAATTGCATCGCTGGTTAAAAGCAAGGAGAAGACAGCCGCCGCATTCAAAATCGCAGGCAAAGCTCTTTTGAAAACAGCACCGAGCTTGTTGACCGTGCTTGGCATTGTGGGCTTGACACTGGGATTGCTGACACCAGAAACCATTACCCGGCTAGTAGGTGCTGAGGCGGGCTGGCTGGCTACCCTTTTTGCAGCCGTGATTGGAGCGATCACACTGATCCCGTCGATCGTTGCCTTCACGCTCGCAGGGTCCCTGTTGCGTTCTGGAGCAACCGTCATAACCATCTCAGCTTTTGTAACAACCCTTGTCATGGTCGGTGTGGTCACAGCTCCAATGGAAGTCAAGACACTGGGTAAAAAGTTCGCACTCTTGCGCAATGGCTTGGGATTTCTGGCAGCATTATTGATTGCAGGCATCATGGGGGTACTGCTGAAATGAAGTCACTGAAAGCCTATTTTGCCCCCATCGTGATCTTCTTGATTTTCCTGGTATTGGCTATTGCCTGGCCGGATGCTGCCACACGTTCAACTCTGGTTACCTGGAACTATTTCAAGGAAATGGCTCTGATCATGCCGGCAATCTTTGTCTTGATGGGTCTGATGGAAATCTGGATTCCGAAAGATAAAATCCAGAAATGGCTCGGCCACCGCTCCGGGATAAAGGGAGCTGCGTTGGCATTTTCCTTGGGAACACTGCCAACTGGGCCCTTGTATGTTGCCTTTCCAATGGCTGCATCCCTGATTCGCAAAGGAGCCAGCATCACAAACATGATCTTGTTCCTTGGTTCCTGGGCTGCCTTGAAAATTCCGCAACTGATGGTGGAAATCAAGTTCCTGGGGCTCCCCTTTGCTGCGCTAAGATTTGTCCTGACCTTGACATCCTTGCTGCTGACAGGACTTTTGATGGACAAGATCCTGCATAAAAGCCCCGACTTGGAATGGCAAAGCAGCACGCCTGACCCCGCTATGACGCCAGGCATGGGTATGAAGCCTGGCATGGGTATGCAGGGCCAGAAGGGAAAACATCCTGACGACGTGAAATAAGATAACAGCAGGCGAAGGAAGTGATTATTCTTGGTAAAAAACAGCAGTGAAGTTCTTTTCAACGCCATCGCCCCCATTTACGGCATATTTTTCGATTATCAGCGCCGGCAGTTCAACCGATCCCTGGAGCAGGCCAAAACTCGGCTAGACCTCTCCAAATACCAGTCGATTCTCGATGTCGGTTGTGGCACTGGTGCTCTTTGCTTTGTTCTGCACGAAAACGGGCTATCGGTCACTGGCATTGATCCAGCTGCTGGCATGCTGAAAATCGCAAAAAGGAAATTGACTGGGCACAACATCAGCCTGCTCCAGGCCAGCGTTCTCGAGCCATTGCCATTCGCCGACAAATCCTTTGATGTCACAATTGCCTCGTTCGTTGCTCACGGACTCAAGCCTGATGAACGGCGAAAAATGTACCATGAAATGAGTCGCCTGTCCCGGTCCAAGGTCCTCATCTATGATTACAACCAGAAGCGATCGCCACTAACGACACTCTTGGAATGGCTGGAACAGGGCGATTATTTCCGCTTCATCAAACATGCTGAGTCAGAAATGGTCAATTGCCTCTCCGATCTCAAACAATGTTTCTCCTCCGTCGAAGTGGTTCATACGACTGGCCAAGCTTCTTTCTATATCTGTACTCCGCAAAACTGAAACAAGGGGGGTCCTATGCTGTTCAAAAAACTGCTCGACCGACTTAGAAGGAGCATCTGGCTGTACCCTGTGCTTTACAGTCTGGTCGCCATGGTTCTGGCTGCAGGTGTCATTCTACTGGACACTGACTACTTTTTCGATCTGGGCAAGATCATCCCCTCATTATTCTTGACCAGCACCGAACTGGCTCGATCCCTGCTCAGCCTGATTGCCGGCGCGTTCATCACAATCATGACCTTCACCTTTTCGACCACAATGGTTGTCCTGACCATGTACAGCAGCCAATTTTCACCGCGCGTCGTCGAGAATTTCCTCGCCAACAAAACCACGATGAAATCCTTCGGCATCCTGATCAGTGGCTTCATCTATGCGATCATGACCTTGTTCTTCCTGCGTCCGGCAAATCCGGCTGATGGGGCCCTCTCTGCCACCATCGGCGTCATCTACGTCATCATTGGCTTGGTCAATTTCATCGTCTTCATCGCCAGCGTCGGAACCTACATCCAGGCAGGAAACTTGATCGACCGATTGTATGAACGAGCAGAAAGCGACATCATCGACTATCGTGAACAAATCAAAGATTACCATCATGTATCAGATGAAGCAGTTGCCCAGCTCAAGGAAAAAGCATTGATTTTCAGTCCTGACAGTGGCTACATCCAGGAAATCGACTACCGGGGCATCTACCAGGCGGCTCGTGAAAGTCAGGCCATCGTTCGTTTTGACAAGGTACCCGGCCAATTCCTGACTGAGCGAAGCCCGATCGCAGTCATCCATTTCGACGATGAAATTCCAATCGAGGAAAGCCTCATTCAGCGGATTGTCCGTTCCGTCATGATTGGCCAAAGTCGCACCGAGACACAGGATTTCAGTTTCTCGATCCAGAAGATCGCCGAAGTTGCTCTCAAAGCTCTGTCACCAGGTATCAACGATCCCAACACAGCCATTCATTGTATCCGCCAGCTGGGCCTGCTGATTCGTGACCTGTCCCAGATCGAACAGGGCTACATCTTGATGAAAAATGAAGAGGAAAAGGGAGCCTTGTATCGCGAAGGCTATAATTTGAACTTGATCCTGACGGATGTCTTCGTGCCCATCATCCACTATGGTCACAAGGACATCCTGGTCATGCGGGAAGTCATGAAAGCTTACCGGCACATGCTCGAAAAAGCTCCAAATCGGAACAAGACGACCATCTACGAATATGCCAGAAGGCTCAGGCAGAAAATGGATGGGATGTCCCTGTGCGAAGAAGAATACGAGCTGATCAATCGCGAATTTGAGGAAATCCAGACCCGTATGGCCTGACTGCTCCAGCTTCCGCCGAAATTGGTTCACCGTCCTTTCCTGCTCCAGCCTGCCCCGCCGTGAACTCAGTCAGATGTTTCCAGTAGCGCATCGGCATCAGATTCCGCTGCAACTTAGGATTGATCCGTTCGGCAATGGCTATTTGCCGATGATACGCGCGCCAGATTTCCTCAAAGACATCATCGCAATCCGTCCAGGATGCGAGGGTTGCCGGCACCGTATCGGTCAAAATCCACTCCTGCCCATTGTATAAGGCAGCGACTCCGCGCCGGATATCATGGATGATCCAGGGCTGGTCAGCCAGACGGTCCGCAAAATGCGGGGCCAGAAACATCGTGATGTTGTTGTCAGGCTCGTATTTGGCATAGAAAATCCCGGCTGAAGATCGAATGAACCGGATCAGGCCGGTCATGCGATGAGTTTCCCGTGAGACTCGCCTGCTTTGCTCATGGACAGTCCGGATGATATCCTCCTGCAGATGGTCATCCACGGAGGATCCGAACCTGAATCCGAGGCGCACATAGCGGTCGATCCAGTACCCTCGTTCCGGACGCTCCGTCTGGAAAACATGCAGGATGTGCTCAAATGCCTGCTCGGAAATCCGACTCCTGATCGAACGAGCGACCTTTTCCGCTGCAGCCAGATCCGTCTCGATCGTCGCGTACTGGTCCAGCCAATTGACGGGCATGCCCTGGCGGGCCAGGATCTGGTCTGGCTTCTCTTTGCGAACAGAGCTCTGGTAGAGGGCGGTCAGCAGCCCTTCGAAACTGCCGTCAAAGTCATAGATCAGCATTAGAATTCACCCGTGTCAACGGCACAAGACGATGCCATGGATAAAATCGGCAGGCTAAGGTCAAACAGGGACATCTGGTTGAGGTGGGCGTTTTTGCCAACCGGGCTGTCAGCCACCAGGTTCGACCGGATCAGCTGCTCATCCAGGCTGGCTTCACCGTAAAATTTTCCCCGGCAGGTGATGAAATGGCGGGCCCGTTTCTGGACAACGCCAATCTTCTTCAGCAGATCGAAATCCACCGGACCCACTCGCCGGGCGGCTATGATCCGCTGGGCTGACCGCAGACCAATCCCGGGAACTCTTAGCAGCATCTCATAGGGGGCCCGGTTGATCTCTACAGGGAACTGGTCGAGATGGCGCAAGGCCCAGTCCGACTTGGGATCCACGTCGAGGCTGAGGTCAGGATGTCGATCATCGAGAAGCTCCCGGGCGGAGAAGCCGTAGAAGCGCAAGAGCCAGTCTGCCTTGTAGATCCGGTGTTGACTCCGCAGGGGTGGAGCTGTAAAAAGGGAAGGCAGATTGGGATGGCTGACAGTCGGGATGTAACTCGAATAGTAGACGCGCTTGAGCTGGAAGGACTGGTAGAGCTTTTCGGATAGCTGGAGAATCTGGTGATCCCGTTCTGGAGTCGCACCGACAATCAGTTGCGTCGTCTGTCCTGCCGGGACAAACGCGGTGGCGCCACGCACGGCCAGACGAGTCTCGCGGGATTCATGGATCTGATCGTGAATCTGACCCATCGGACCCAGGATCGCCTCGCTGCTTTTCTGCGGAGCCAGCAGTTGCAAGGACTGGGGCGAAGGCAACTCGATGTTGACACTGACCCGGTCGGCCAGAAAACCCAGCCGGGTGGTCAGCGCAGGGGATGTTCCCGGGATAACTTTGACATGGATGTAGCCATTGAATCGGTACTCCCGGCGCAGGATCTCCAGGGCCCGGATCATCCTCTCGGTCGTCTCATCCGGAGAACGGAAAACCGCGGAACTCAAAAACAGCCCCTCGATGTAATTGCGCCGGTAGAAATTGATTGTGATCTCAGCGACCTCTTCCGGTGTAAGCATCGCTCGTTCAACATCACTGGTGGCCCGGTTGATGCAATAGGAACAGTCGTAGGCGCAGATATTAGTCATCAGGATCTTGAGCAGGGAGATGCAGCGGCCGTCTGCTGACCAGCTGTGGCAGATCCCTCCTGCGGCAGCATTCCCAACACCGCCGGCCTTATTGGACCGGGTGCTGCCACTCGATGAACAGGAGACATCGTATTTCGCCGCATCTGCCAGAATACGCACCTTATTGAGAAGATCCATCTGCAACACCACCTGCCAGTCTGAACTGCTGACTATCATCATAGCACAAAACCAGCCGAAAGCAAACATATGTTCTTTGCATTTGCATCAACATCGGATATCCGGCATAATAAGCACCTGTTGCATCCGAACAGCACGCTATTGCCATTATTTCCTACCCTCTGGAGGCACCTTTTGTCTACAACGACGCATTCTGGCTTGATCAGCCGCCTGGCCCGATCCGACCGTTTCTATTACGGCTGGATCATCCTGGTCCTTTCGAGCCTGAGCTACTTCTTTTCCGCACCAGGCCAGACGTATTTCAAATCAACTTTCATCGACATCTATATCCAGGAGTTTGGCTGGACCCGCAGCACCATTTCCAGCACCTATTCGCTGGCAACCATGACGTCAGGATTGTTGCTGTTCTGGGTAGGTCGCCAGATCGACCGGTTTGGCCAGAAAAAAGTGTCGCTGGTGATTGCAGCACTTCTCGGTCTCACCTGTATCTGGCTCAGCCTGGTCAATGGCCTGCCGATGTTGTTTATAGGTTTTTTAGCCAGCCGTTACCTGGGCCAGGGGAGCATGACCTTGTTACCTGCCACCTTGCTGCCGAACTGGTTTTTGCATCGGAGGCCCTTGGCTTTCAGCCTGATGTCGGTTGGCGGCGTAATTGGCTCGACCTTATTGCCGCCCTTGAACCGCTACCTGATCGATACAATCGGCTGGCGCATGGTCTGGCGTATTTGGGCCGTCGCGTTTGCCGTCGTTTTTATCCCGCTGGTGGTGATTTTCATGCAGAACCATCCGCGTGACCTGGGCTTGACAACCGTTGCAGAGTATCGCCAAAAGGCCAACTCAGGTGCTGTCCCAGCCAAGTTCCAGGATGTCCCCAGCTGGACTTTAAAAGAAGCCATCCGGACACGGGCCTACTGGGGCATGCTGTATTCGCAGCTGCTTCTGCCCCTGATTGTCACGGGTTTGACGTTCCATTTCATCTCAATCATGAAAATCCGCTCCATTTCGCCCGATCAGGCGGCCTACCTGATCAGCCTGCTGGCCGCGGTCAGTTTCCCGACGACCTTGTTTGCCGGCTGGATCCTGAGCAAAGTCCAGATTCATCACACAGCCATGGCTATTTCCGTTTTCATGGGACTGGCCTTGACCGTCCTTCTGTTGACAGGGGGGCTGTCTGGGGCCATCGTTTTCACAATCCTTCTAGGCTCAGCCATGGGCCTGCAAACAGTCTGGGGCGGCTTGGTCTGGCCGAATTATTTCGGGACCCGCTATCTGGGCAGCATCCGCAGCCTGGCCATGTCAGCCACCGTCCTGGGATCAGCCTTCGGACCGATCCCGTTCGGATTTGCTTTTGACCTGACTGGCTCTTACAACGTCGCCCTGGTTGGCATGATCGTCCTGGCCATGCTGGGCATTGTGGCTGCAGCACTTTCGCCGCGCCCAGTCCATGCCGCCCGTTTCAAGAACGACGACGAGTTCATCGACTGATCAGCTCACTTGTTGGATGACCGCCTGTTCAGCAATTGCTTTGGCAGCCTGCTCAGCGAACTGTCTGCTGGTAATTTCCTTGACCGCTAACTGCTCAAACAGGGGACCCCAAAAAGCGGCTCCATAGTCTGGAGTCAGCTGGTCCTGATGCATGCCGTAGATTCTCCCGCCTTGCTTCCACCCAAGCAAGTCTCTCAACAAAGGCTGGTCAAGAACTTGGCTATTTTTCTGGAATGCAGGCAAGACGTTGGCATCTTGGGCCAAAATGTCCTGATAAATTTCCTGGTTTGCCAGACTGGCCAGGAAATCTTTTGCCAAATCACTGTTGTGACCGGAACGGTCGAGCACTAGCCATCCGGTTGATTCGGCAAAAATTCCGTTGGTATCCAGCGGGTAAGCACCAAATGGCAGGAATCCACACTCAAAAGTGACTCCTGCAGCCTGCAGTGAAGGATCCAAATCACTGGAACCAACGGTAAAGACCGCCTGACCTTGACTGAATGTCCGCAATTGTTCCTGGTAGGAACCATGTAGGAGCAATTCCTGATCGGAGTATCGGAACAACAGGTCCAGGAAATCTGCAAAGTGTTCCAGTCTCGGCATTTCCACTTGGCCAGATAGCAGCAGGTCGATCAACTGCGTATTTTCATAAGCCAACCCACTGCTGAGGTAAATGTTCAGAAAAGTCTTATTGGTGCTCCAGCTGAACTGTCCTCCGTCATGTAAAGCCAATGATATGGGAGCGAGAATTCCAAGTTGCTTCTTTTTCTTCTCAACAGCTTGCAACGCTGCTTCCCAGGCCGGACGGTTGGTGATCATGGCAGGATCGATTCCCGCCTGATCAAGCAAAGTCTTGTTGTAGATCAGCCCTTTGGCAGCCAGATCGATCGGGAAGCCGATGACTTGCTGCTTTTCATCCAGCAAACCAATCTCCGTTTTGGACGCCCAGGGCTCATTAGAAAGATCGGTAAGTCGATGCGACCAGCTTGCTGCTTCTTCAGGTCCATTGACCAACAACAAATCCGGAAATTCGTTGGATGCTGCAAAGCTTTCCAGTGTAGATGTGTAGTCCTCGTATCCTGAGATGACTACGATTTTGACCTGAACGCCCTTCTCTTCCTCAAACGCTTGTGCCAGGGTCTCGAATGCCGATACCCATTCGATGCGATTGAGTGCAATCGTCAGATCTGGCTCCTGAGGGTCTGAATCATCACCTGGCACACGAACATTTTGTTCTGATGGCAAGGATGTTTCGTTGAATGAGTCGCTTTCAGGGAGCTTCTGGGAAATCAGCGCAATCTGCTGCTGGCGACTCATTGGATTCTACCGGGACGAGCTGGCGATTGCCCGCG
>SABL01000066.1 GCA_009928985.1 Clostridia bacterium | reverse complement strand
CCGGGTGGACCTGGTTCCACCCCCTATGGCACCCCCAACCGCCCGCAAAGCGGCAACTACAACCGCGACCGTGCCCCGGGACCGGGTGGACCTGGTTCCACCCCCTATGGCACCCCCAACCGCCCGCAAAGCGGCAACTACAACCGCGACCGTGCCCCGGGACCGGCTGGGCCGGGTGGACCGGGTGGACCGGGTGGACCGGGTGGCTATAACCGCGGCCCCAGCCAGGGTGGACCTGGTAGCTACAACCGTGGCCCCAGCCAGGGTGGCCCGGGTGGCTACAACCGTGGTCCCGGACAGGGCGGCTACGGCAGCCGACCACAGGGTGGTGGATTTGGCGGCGGTGGTTTTGACAAGGACAAGGACCGCCCGCAGACCCCCTATGGCACCCGCCCCAGTGCGCCCAAACCCAAACCGGCTGTTCCGGTCGAATTGCAGGGCAAGGAAAGCACCGTCAGGCCCCGTCCAACCGAACCGAAGCGCGATGACCGTCGCGAACCGAAAAAAGAAGCCTTCAAAGGTGGCGGTGATGTGCGTGACAAGCACAATGTCCTGCGCCAGCAGGCCGCTGTGGTGTCCGGCAAAGGTATCAACGAAGCCCTGAGTGATGAGACCGTGCTGGATACGCTGTACACGGACAACATCAAGGGTAAGCGCAGCAGAGGTGGCCGTCGTATCGCAGAAGCCCCGGTCCGTGCTGTCCTGAGCCAGGTATCCCTGCCGGCTACACTGACCGTCAAGGAATTTGCCGAAGCCATCAAAAAGACAACCGCTGAAATCATCAAGAAACTGATGAAATACGGTGTCATGGCTACCATGAACCAGGCCATCGACTATGATACGGCAGCCCTGATTGCTGACGAGTTCGGCATCAAGTGCGAATTGCTGGTCGAAGTGACCGAAGAGGACATCCTTTTCGACGATACCGAGGACCAGGACCAGGATCTCAAGCCGCGTCCGCCGGTCGTTGTTGTCATGGGCCACGTCGACCATGGCAAGACCTCGATTCTCGACCGCATCCGTTCGGCCAATGTGGTCTCCGGTGAAGCCGGCGGCATCACCCAGCATATCGGTGCTTACACCGTGCGGGCCAAGGGCCGCCAGATCACCTTCCTGGATACGCCTGGCCACGAAGCCTTCACCACCATGCGTGCCCGCGGCGCCCAAGTCACCGACATTGCCATCCTGGTTGTCGCGGCTGACGACGGTGTCATGCCCCAGACCATCGAGGCCATCAACCACGCCAAGGCGGCCAACACTCAGATCGTGGTCGCGATCAACAAGATCGACAAAGAAGGCGCCAACATCGACCGGGTCAAGCAGGAACTGTCCAAGTACGAGCTGATTCCGGAAGAATGGGGTGGCAATACGGTCATGGTCCCTGTGTCAGCCAAAGTCGGCACCGGCATGGACGAGCTGCTGGAAATGGTCCTGTTGACTGCCGATATCCTTGATCTCAAGTCCAATCCGGACAAACAGGCTAAAGGAACCGTCATCGAAGCCAAGCTCGACAAGAACCGCGGCCCTGTCGCGACTGTCCTCGTCCAGCGTGGTACGCTGCGCACCGGTGACACCGTGGTGACTGGCTCGATCATCGGCAATGTCCGGGCCATGTCGGATGATAAAGGCAGCCTGGTCAAGAAAGCCGGCCCCTCGATCCCGGTCGAAATCCTCGGCTTGCCGGAAGTTCCGGAAGCTGGTGAAATCTTCTATGCGGTCAAGGATGACAAGGTCGGCCGTGCCCTGGTTGAAAAGCGCCGCATCCTGCAGCGTGAGAAGCAGCTCAAGGCCAGCTCCCATGTCTCGCTCGAATCGCTGTTCACCAAAATGGCTGCCGGCGAGGTCAAGGACCTCAACATCATTGTCAAAGCCGACGTCCAGGGTTCGGTCGAAGCCGTGCGCCAGTCGCTCGAGAAGCTGACTAACGAAGAAGTCCGTGTCAACGTCATCCATGGTGCGGTCGGTGCTGTCACCGAATCCGACATCCGCTTGGCTGAGGTCAGCAATGCCATTGTCATCGGCTTCAATGTCCGGCCAGCCGCCAATGTTGCGGACCTGGCCAAAGAGACAAACGTCGATGTCCGCCTCTACCGCGTCATTTACAACGCCATCGAAGATGTCGAAGCGGCCATGAAAGGCATGCTCGCACCCAAATTCAAGGAGAATGTCCTCGGCCACGCCGAAGTCCGCCAGGTCTTCAAAGTCAGTGGCGTCGGCACGATTGCCGGCAGCTATGTCACCGATGGCAAGATCCTGCGTGCGGCCGAAGTCCGTGTTGTCAGGGATGGCATCGTTGTCCACGAAGGCAAACTGGCTTCGCTCAAGCGCTTCAAGGACGACGTCCGTGAAGTGGCCACCGGGTACGAATGTGGTATTGGCATCGACCGCTTCAATGACATCAAGGAAGGCGACGTCTTCGAAGCCTTCGAAATGCAGGAAATCGAAAGGAGCTGATCAGCCATGCAACGATCCGACCGTGTCGGGGACGAAATCCAGAAAGTCGTGGCTGACCTGATCCAGAATGAAATCAAGGACCCGCGCCTCCCGCCGATGGTATCGGTGGTGGAGGTGCGGGCTTCCCGCGACTTGTCCCATGCCCATATTTACATCAGTGTCCTGGGCACTGAACAGCAGAAAAAAGACTGCGCCGCCGCCTTGAAAAGCGCAGGGGGTTTCATGCGCCGAGAAGTGGCCCGCCGGGTTCGCCTGCGTGTATCTCCGGAATTGCACTTTGTCTTTGACGAATCGATCGAACGCGGGATCCGCATGAGCCGCCTGATTGATGAAGCCATGGAGGGAATTTCACCGGATGATTCCGACTCGTGACCGCATCGCCGAAGTTGTTCTGACGGCCGTCCGCAACAAGGACAGGGTCGGGATTTATCCACATGTCGGAGCTGATGGGGACGCCCTTGGCAGTGCCATCGGCCTGGCGCTGGCTTTAAATCAAGCTGGAGCTTCGGCCCGCGTTTTTGTCGATGAGAAAGTCAATCCCCGCCTGCTTTTCGTGCCTGCCCTCGACCTGGTCACAGTTTACGCTGATCTGGATACAAAAACCTGGCCACAAGACCAGGCTCTGGCCATCGCAGTGGATTGTACGGAACCGGAACGATTGGGATGCCGCCAGGAACTCTATCGTGATGCGCCGATCCAGGCTGCCCTGGACCACCATGTCTCGAGCGGCGAATCGGGTGGCCTCCGTTGGATCGATCCGCAGGCCTCAGCCACAGGTGAGATCATTTTTGACCTGGTTACTGAGCTGGAAGGCCAGCTGGGCCAGTCATTGCTGACCCAGGATGGCGCCATGGCGTTGATGACCGCGATTGTCTCGGATACGGGTGGTTTTGTCTATTCCAATACAACAGCCCGCACCTTCGCCATTGCGGCCCACCTGATGGCTTATGATCCCGATTTGCGCCAGATTACCTACCGCTTGTTCCATGAGTCGACAAAAACACAGCTGCGCCTTCAAGGTGAGCTTTATTCCCAGGCGCAGTTCCTTCAAGAAGACAGGCTGGCTTACGCCCGGGTCGACCAGGCATTGATGCAACGACTGGTGGCAACAGACACCGATCTCGATGGGATTGTTTCCGAATTGCGCAGTATCTCGGGGGTGGAAGTTGCCTTCCTGTTCCGTGAACTGGCTGATGGAGCGATCCGGATCAATATTCGCAGCAATGATCACTTCCATGCATCTGATTTTGCCCGCCCCTTTGGCGGTGGCGGACATGCCAAGGCTGCAGGCATGACCATCCGGCACAAGACACTCGATGAAGTGGTGGACCTGGTTGTCGAGAAGGCCGGCCAGTGGCTCAATGGCTGAATCACACAAGCATGGCATCCTCCTGGTCGACAAACCGCGCGGATTGACTTCTTTTGGTGTTGTTTCCCGCCTGCGGCGGCTGATCGGGGAGAAGAAAATCGGTCATACTGGGACCCTCGATCCATTTGCCGAAGGCTTGCTGGCCATCTGTGTCGGCAAAGCGACGGCTGCTGTCCAATTCATGGATACCTACGATAAAACGTATCAAGTGCGCGTACTTTTTGGTGCCGCGACCGATACAATGGATTTGACCGGAACGGTGACGAATTCATACCCCTTTGCCACCGGCGAGTTATCCCGGCTCAAGGCAGCAGGATTTACGCCCATCCGCCAGGCGGTTCACGAATTGCCGGGCGAAAAGCTGCAAATCCCACCGATGTATTCTGCAGTCAAGGTCGATGGTCAGCCCTTGTATGCCCTGGCCCGGGCAGGCCAGACAATCGAACGCCAGAGTCGTCCGATCGTCATCCGCCAGGCGACTCTGGACGCCATCGAATGCCTGGACGAAACTGAAGTCGGTGGTCCCAGACTGTCTTGCGACCTGACCTTGGAGGTTTCCAAAGGGACGTACATCCGGGTGATCGCGGATGAGCTCGGCCAGCAGCTGGGGTGGTATGCGCATGCAAAACGTCTTGTGCGCACCACAGTCGGACCTTTTGTATTGGGTCAGGCTGTCACGCTCGATGAACTCGAGTCCCGTTTCGAGGCCTTGGCGCAAGCCCTGCGTAAGGATCAGGGGCTTGATCCGGCAGATCGTTCAGTCCGGCGCCAGATTCAAGATCAGCTCTGGCAGGAACTGTCCGCATCGGGTCAGATTCATGACCTTACTGAAGCTTTATCGGGATTTCCAGTCCTGAAGTTGCCTGGTGACCTGGTCAAGAAGATCGTCCAGGGGCAAAAGTTATACTTGGACGAAGACCAGGTCCTCGCTCAGATGACGCCTGAAGTAAAGCCGCAAGCTGGACTTCGCCTGGCGATCCATGGCCCCGCCGGCCTTGCCGGCATGTGCCACCTCGAACTGGTCACAGACAGGACCAGCGAGACATTTCGAATTGTAACGGAAAGGATTTTCATCCATCATGAACATCTTCTATCCGAATGACACCCTGGATTCGACTCTTCTGCGAGGCGTTGCCCTCGGTTTTTTCGATGGGGTGCACCGCGGCCACCAGGATCTGATCCGCACCATGGTCTATCAGTGCCAGATCAAGGCACTGCGCCCGACAGTCTATACCTTTCCCGAACACCCCCTCGTCACCTTGTCGCCGGAAGGCCAGTTTTCCGGCTATCTGTCCACGCTGGACCAGCGCCTGCAGCGGATTGCCGACACAGGTGTCGAAGAAGTCTGCCTGCAGCCTTTTACGCCGGAGTTTGCAGCCATGCCGGCGGCCGATTTTCTGAATGAAATCCTTGGCGCGCGCCTGAACGCCCGGCTGGTTGTAGTCGGCAAGGACTACCGCTTTGGCCAGGGCGGGGAAGGGGACATCCATCTTCTGCGCAACTGGGGCGAGCAAAACCAGTGTGAAATCATTGTGGTGCCACAAGTGCGCCTGTATGGAGACAAGGTTTCCAGTTCACGGATCCGTCGTCTGATTGCCGAAGGTGACACCCGCCTGGCGGAAAGTTGCCTGGGGTTTCCTTTCGCCATGACTGGCACGGTGATCGAAGGCAAGAAGCTGGGCCGGAAGCTGGGCTTCCCGACCGCCAACATTGCCATTGATGCCGATTTGGCCATCCCGGCTTATGGTGTCTATGCGACCAGGACCCGGGTCGGTGACCGCACCTATGAATCGATCACCAATATCGGCATCCGCCCGACCATCCAGGACGAAAGCCCCAAGCCCAACATTGAATCGTTCCTGTTTGATGCCAACCTCAACTTGTATGGCCAGGCCATCACAGTGGAATTTTTATACCGCCTGCGGCCGGAAGCGGCATTTGAGTCGCTTCTCGACTTGGTGGCCCAGGTCAAGGAGGACCTTGCCCTGGCTAAGGCCTATCATCGCAGCTGCGAACAAGGCTATGAATTTGCCAGAGTCCGTGGCATACCGGTCCGGATCATCCGTACGACCCGCTTTGCCCAGGCCACTGCCATCGTCACCTACCAGACCCGGATCGATCGCAGAACCGCCAGCCTGCTGTCGTTGCTGTCGCGTGTCATGTCAGCCAGCTGCCAGGACTATCCCAGTCGTTCCAGCCTGTCTGCCGCCCTGGACAGCCTGTATGGCGCCAGTATCGAGACCGAGGTCAGCAAGGATGGCGATTTGTTCAGTCTTCATTTTGCCATCAACGGCCTGATGAACTGGACCGACCATTCATCTCCCTTTGCCGCAGCTCTGGATGTCTTTTTTAGCTTGCTGACCCACCCAGACCTGGATGCGGATGGCCAATTCCAGTCGATCCCATTCGAAGCGGAGCGGTCCGGACTGGTCATGGAACTTCTCGCCCGGGAAAATGACAAGGCCAAGTATGCTCATGACCAGTGCATGAAATTGCTCTGTGGCGACCAGCCGTTCGGGCTTCTGGCTGCCGGAGATCTGGAAACCTTGCAAAGCCTGACCCGTGATGACCTGACGGCAGCCTTCCACCAGCTGAAGCAACTGGACTGCCAAGTGGCCATCGCCGGTGATCTGCCGGATTTGCTGCTGGAAACGCTGCTGGAGCATGTCGCCCAGCTGCGGCCGGCATCTCTTGAAGGTCTCGTCGCAACTGGCCAGCCCGTATGGACTGGATCCAGACAGGCTGCCTCATTCTACCATCCCACCCAGACCTTGTTACCTGCGGCCTTCCATCCCTCACCGCCTTCAGAACGCGTGGAAAGCAGAAAAGTCGAACAGGCAAGGATCTGCCTGGCGTTTTCCGGGCTGCAGCCCTATTTCAGCCATCATTCCATCGTCGACACCTTGATGAATTCGATGCTGGGCGGCGATGTCCATTCACTCTTGTTCGAGGTTGTCCGTGAACAAATGGGCCTTGCCTACAGTGTCTATTCAGTCAACAGCCGCTATCTGTCCACTTTGCTGGTCATAGCCGGGGTCGCACCGGACCGTGTGGATGAGGCACGCCAGGCCATGTTCGCCCAGATCGAAAATCTGGCTTCAGGCCAGTTCAGCGACCAGCTGCTGGAACGCTCGAAAACCTTGGTGGAGAGCCACATTCGTTCCATTCCGGACGATCTGGACAGCCTGTTGTCCCACCTGATGAATGGGGTGAACCTTGGCCGGACTATTTCGGTCCAGGATTCCCTGAGCTTGCTGGAGCGCGTTGACCGCCAGGCCGTCATCGACAGGGCCGGCCAGCTGACACTTGCGTCTAGCTTCACTCTGACAGCCAAGGAGTCCGCCGATGAATGACCGACTGTCTGCCTTCACTCTGATTGAAACAATAGATCCTTTGACCGGCCATGTCTTGAAAACCTGGCACCACTCGTGTGGCTTTGTGGTCAAGGTTTTGCCGCGGCCGGGATTTTCCCGCCGTTTTGCTGCCCTGACTGTGCCATATGGTTCGATTCACACCCGCTTTGAAACAGCGGGCCAACTGAGCCAGGTTCCGGATGGTACAGCCCACTTTCTCGAACATTGTGTTTTCAGCCGGGACGAAGAAGGTGGGCTGCTCGGGCGATTGTCAGCCCTGGGCGCTTCAGCCAATGCCTATACCAGCCATACCCATACCATGTACTATTTTTCAAGCGTTTTTCATTTTGAGACCGCTCTGGACCTCTATCTGGATGCCGTCCTGGCACCCTACCTGGGTCCTGACCGGGTCGAAGCAGAACGGCCGGTGATTCTGGCCGAACTCGACCAGTATCTGGATGATCCAGATACCGTCTGCTATGTCCAGCTGCTGGATCGCCTGTACGAGAGCCATCCCGTGCGCCAGGACATCGGTGGCACTGCGCAATCTGTCCGTTCCATCACCAGCGAACATCTCCAGAAGGTCTGGTCGACCTTCTACCAGCCCGGCAAACTGTCCCTGACTTTGGTCGGCGACATGGATGAAAAGCAGATTCTGCTCCGGCTCTCTGGCCGGCTGGAAAACAGCCGCGAAATCCATGGCCAGGCGATCCTGCCAGACGAACCGTCCCATCCTGTCGCGGCACGGGTTGAAAAATCGATGGACGTTTCAGCTCCTTCGTTCCTGGTTGGGATCAAAGATCCGACGATCCTGCCCCAGACCCCTCTTCTCGGTCGTGAACTCGTCATGCGCCAGCGCATGGCCCGCCTGGCTTTTGACACCTTGCTATCGCCGGCCTCGCCGCTTTATGAAGATCTTTTTGCCCGCGGCCTGATCAATGATTCCTTCGGCTATCACTATGCCTGTGAACCCAGCTTTGCCTTCCTCGCTGCCGGTGGTGAATCCAAGGACCCCCTGGCTGCCGGAAATGCGCTGGTTGAAGGGCTGCAAAAGGCTTTTGCCGCCGGCCTCGACCCAGATCTGTTCGAGATCCAGAAACGGGCCGCAGCCGGGGATTTTGTCCGCTCCCTGGACTCGATCGACCACAGTGGCCTGGTCCAGGCCCAATGCAACCAGCATGGGCTCGACCTTTTTGACTACCCGGCCCTCTATGATAAGATGGATGCCAACATGGCTGCCCAGCAGCTCGCCTTCCTGTCCGACCCCAGCAGTTACACCTTGTCGATCATCAATCGTCAAACGGAGGAATAACATGTCTATCGCACAAGCCCTCACCAGCGCTCCGGTTGAAGTCAGTTTTCCCGGAATCGGCATCGAAAATCTCCCCGTCAGCCGGGTCGCATTCTCCCTGTTTGGCGTCCCGGTCTACTGGTACGGTCTTCTGATTGCCACTGCTATCATCCTGAGCCTATTCCTGTCCTCCCGCCAGGCCGATAAATTCGGTCTGAAATCAGACGATATCCTGGACATCTACATTTACCTGATCCCGGCCATGATTGTCTTTGCCCGGATCTACTATGTCATCTTTGAATGGGATTACTACAATGCCGACTGGCGGCGCATCTTCAATACGCGTGAAGGCGGGCTGGCGTTCTATGGTGGCGTCATCGGCGGTGCCCTGGCCATCATCCTGGTTGCCAAGTTCAAGAAGATCAAAATCGCTGACATCCTCGATTTCATCATCGTCTATGTGCCCCTGGCGCAGGCGATCGGACGCTGGGGCAATTTTTTCAACCAGGAAGCCTTTGGCACCAATACAACCCTGCCCTGGGGCATGATTTCCAGCCAGACCTCCGCCTATCTGGCCAATGTTCCGGGTGCCGATGCGTTTGCGCCGGTTCACCCGACTTTCCTGTACGAATTCATTGGCAACCTGGTGCTTTTCTTCATTTTGCTGAAGATCCGCAGCAGCCGGCGCTTTTCTTTCCAGGTCCTGCTCACCTACCTGCTCGGCTATGGCATCGTCCGCTTTTTTGTCGAAGGCATCCGCACCGACGCTTTGTTCATCGGTGACACCAGCTGGCGCATTTCCCAGGTCCTTTCGGCTGTCATGGTCGTTGTATCCGTGGTCCTGATCGTCGTCCTGGGCCAGAAAGCTGCGCGCATCCAGTCGGCGCAGGCCGCCACTCTGGAGGATTTCGTGGAAATCTTGCCCCTGGAGCAGGCCATAGATTCCGGCACCAGTGAAGCAGCGGCGACAGCTCCGGCGGAAACGTCAGAATCCGTTGCTGCCGCAGTTGCAACAAAGAGTGAAGAGGAGTCCCAGGATAATCTGAATGGCTGATACAGGTGTCACTCAACTTAAACGCGATGGCTACCTCAGCGCGATCGATTATTGGCTGCTGGTCCCAGTTCTTGCCATCACCCTGATCGGCTTGTATGTCTTAAACCAGGTCCTCAGCACGGGATTCGAGGACTACCCGCAGAATCTGTACAAACAGATCGGGGCTGTCTTGATCGGCATCATCCTGGCCCTGGTTCTGGGCCGGATCGAGTTGCCGTCCCTGCGCCTGGTCGGATACATCATCTATGGCAGCAGTGTAGTGCTCCTGGCACTGGTCCTGGTGGATGGCTTCTCGATGGAAAGCACCTGGGGCGCGGATAGCTGGCTCAAACTGCCTGTGCTCGGGACTTTCCAGCCTTCGGAACTGACCAAGATCGGCCTGGCCATGGTCTCAGCCAATCTCTTCGAGGCGATCGGCCAGAAACGCATCGGGCGCTGGACGGGTGCCGCACTGATGGGTGTCCTCTATCTGGTCCCGGTCGGACTGATCATGATGCAGCCCGACTTTGGCACGACCATGGTCATCGTCTTCATGTTTGTCTGCATGCTGTTCGTCTTTGGCATCTCCTGGCGCGTCGTCTTGCTTGGTGTCTCCTCCGCTGTCATTGCCATCCCGCTGGCCTGGATCTTCTATTTCGGCGATTACCAGAAAAACCGCATTCTGACCTTCCTCTATCCGGGCCATGATCCGGATGCCTCCTACAATCTGCTCCAGGCCAAGGCGGCGATCGCATCTGGCGGCCTGGCTGGCAACATGGGCGAAGATCCGATCCATGTCCCGATCAAATGGTCCGACTTCATCTATACCGCAGTTTCAGAGCACATGGGCTTCATCGGCACAACGGCCCTCCTGATCCTGATTTTCTATTTCCTCAGCCGCAACCTCTACATCGCAGCCCAGATCAGTCCGCATCGCCCAGCTGCCGCCTACATGGTCGTCGGCCTGACCGCCTCCCTGGCCTTCCACTACATCGAAAACCTCGGCATGTGCGTCGGTCTTTTGCCGATCACCGGCATCCCGCTGCCGTTCGTCAGCCTCGGCGGCACCTCCATGGTCGTCAATTTCATTGGCCTGGGGGTCATGCTGAACATCTCGATCGAGCGGAATCTGATCAGGCGGTAAGATGAGGCAGCAACTTTTGTCTTGGCGACGTGACAAGTACACCTGATGTAACGTCAAGACGTAACTTCTCGTTTCAGATCCAGACTGTTCATCCGGATCGTAGCACCTGTGAAGTTACTGCAGACCAGCCAGAGGATCTGACTGGCACCATTTGCGAACACTGCGAGAACTTACTTTCAAAGCGGCAGCAATTTCGTTCACCGAATATCCCTGGTTATGAGCTTGTCTGGCAAAGTCACGACGCAGCTGGACGATCTCAGCTGTTTTTAGCTCCGACTGGATTTGTTCAGGACTGACCGTGCTTCCCTGACTTGCAAGATACGTCACTAATTGGGACTCCAGCCGTTGCTGTTTCCTTTTGATTTGGAAGTCCTTCTGCCGGAGCACTGGCCCTGGTTGTGATTGTGCGTGATGAATCATTTCGAGATAAAAGGCACGCCCTCTTTCGGGCGTCCGGCCCAGGATCTCAAACAGTCGCTGACTGTTGACCAAACGGTCCTTTTTCTGGACCAAATCCAGATGAGCGCTCCACCGGTATTCGCCGATGTTCTGGACGATGCCTGCCCGGACCGGATTCAAAGCCATGTATTTGATCACGTTGCTGAAATAATCGGCTTCACTGATTTCCTCAACCACATACCGATTGTCGAAAACAGCCCCAGAGGTGTGATAGACATGGGCAAAGTGCCGGCCATAACTGGTGTTGAGTCGCTGCATGATCACATTGATGGGGGTCGCGTTCATTTCCAGCAGCAGATGATAGTGGTTATCCATCAGGACATAATAAAGCAGGTGAGCGGTTGCCTCCCGCAAGATCTTCCTGAGACTGTCAAGAAAAATTGCCTTGTCAAGGTCGTTTTCAAAAATGTACAACCGGTTGTGACCTCGATGGGTGATGTGATAAATGCCACCTGAATGGAAATCTCTCGGCTTTCTGGACATACTTCAAGTTTCTCCTTTTCACTGGATTTGCCTTTTGGCCAGGCGATCCGTCAATCTCTGGCAGTCCTGAGCAAATGAAATGAAGAAACTGAAATGATGTAACCAGTTTAGCGCTTTTCCAGAGATATGTAAGAGCTCGATGGCGAAAGAACGGCCAGAATTTCGAAATATTCGCGAAGGGAGGTCCCTTTTGCGGAATTTTCCAAATTCGGGACAGAGGTGATGCGAGGGGTGGCGCTTTTCGCGGAAAATTCACGATTTGGAGCCAGTCCTGCGGCCAAGTCTGGCCCTGTGTGCGGAATGTTCCGTTATTGGGGTCGGTCAACTTTTTGGGAAAATCTGTAATGCTCTTGTGAAGCTTACAGCCGCAGCAGGTTGAAGCCTTATCAAAAATGTTCCGAATAAATCCTCCGACATAGCGGCGGAAAATTCCACCGCTATGTCGGAGCACTTATTGGGAAGATCTTGGCTTGATCGGGAGAAGCCTCTGCTGCAGGGTTTTCGAGACCGATTTGATTGTTGCCGTTTTGGTGCACCGACCCTCTTTTGGGAAAATTCCGAATAAGTGGCCAGACTTCACACCAAGTCTGGTACGAAAGATGGCAACTTCCGCTTGGGTGTCAGTCCTGCCATCAAGTCTGGCACCTGATGTGGAATTTTCCATATTCCCCGCGCCCCCGCGCGCCCTCACCC
>SABL01000065.1 GCA_009928985.1 Clostridia bacterium | reverse complement strand
AACTGATTGCCTGATACCAGGCAGCCGGGCAATATTGTGTGACACCTGGATCTATTTCATAATCTAGCGGGCGAAACGATTATACATAAGAGATTATAAAAATCATATTTTAGCGGATATAATTATTACATTTTAGCGAATAATTAGAACACTTGCTGAAAAAATTACAATAGGCGGATGGCCCGGATTGATTGGCGCAGGTGCCTCGGAAGGACTGCGCTTTGTCAGCGATTATATTTCTCTAATTGCTGAGGTAGATATCTCAAAAGTATCAGAGAAGCGCCGTGATCCCTATAAGGTTACACGTTTACTTCAATCGATCGCTCGTAATATTTCAACAGAGGTTACACTTACTGCACTTGCCAAGGACACGAGTGGTAGCGATGGCCGACTGGATGATGAAACTGTAGCCGATTATCTCAGTGCATTGGAGCGATTGATGACCATAGAGAATCTTCCAGCTTGGAATACCCACATTCGCAGTTTGGAAATTGATGCCATTATCGAATATGCAGATGGCACTTGGGGAGCGTTTGAGATTAAACTTGGCATTGGAGCAGCCGATCAGGCAGCAGCAAACCTAATAAAATTCGCAGATAAAATTGATTCTCAAAAAGTGAAAGCACCCGCTTCATTAACCGTGATGACCGGAAATGGGTTTGCCCATCGCAGACAAGACGGAGTGAACGTCGTTCCACTATCAACATTGACAATATAAAATTCACATTGACGAATAACCGGCAAACTGAAAAAAAACTGTGACAAGTCTCGCGGAGTTCCGCAGCCAGCGCAGCTGGCGAGGACCTGTTTGAGCAAAGCCATCCAGAGGTGGAATCATCACTCGTCCAGCTTCAGGACACTCATGAAGGCTTCTTGCGGCACTTCGACGGAGCCGACCTGGCGCATGCGTTTTTTACCTTCCTTCTGCTTTTCCAGAAGTTTCTTTTTGCGGGTGATGTCGCCGCCGTAGCACTTGGCCAGGACGTCCTTGCGGAAAGCGCGGACGGTCTCGCGGGCGATGATCTTGCCGCCGATGCAGGCCTGGATCGGGATCTCGAACTGCTGGCGCGGGATGTTGTCTTTGAGCTTTTCGGCCATGCGGCGGGCGCGGCTGTAGGCTTTTTCGCGGTGGACGATGAAGGACAGGGCGTCGACGACCTCGCTGTTGAGCATGATGTCGAGCTTGACCAGGTCGGAGCGCTGGTATTCCTTGAACTCATAGTCGAGCGAGGCATAACCGCGGGTGCGGGATTTCAGGGCGTCGAAAAAGTCGTAGATGATCTCGTTTAAAGGCATTTCATAATGGAGCATGACCCGGTTGGTGTCGAGGTAGTCCATATTCTGGTACTGTCCGCGGCGGTCCTGGCAGAGTTCCATGATGTTGCCGACATAGTCTTTCGGGGTGAGGATGGTGGCTTTGACCATCGGTTCTTCGATGAAGTCGATGTCGGTTGGATCGGGCATGTTGGTCGGATTGTCGAGCCAGCTCGTTTCGCCGTTGTTTTTGGTGACACGATAGACAACGGACGGTGCCGTCGAGATCAGTTCAAGCAGGAATTCGCGCTCGAGGCGCTCCTGGACAATCTCGTAATGGAGCAGCCCGAGGAAGCCGCAGCGGAAGCCAAAGCCGAGGGCAGCAGAAGTCTCCGCTTCGAAGGTCAGGGCCGCGTCGTTGAGCTGGAGCTTTTCGAGGGCGTCGCGCAAGTCGGGGTATTTGGCACCATCGGTTGGATAGAGGCCGCAGTAAACCATCGGCTGGACTTTCTTGTAGCCGGGCAAGGGGGATTTGGCCGGGTTGGTGGCCAAGGTGACGGTGTCGCCGACCTCTGTGTCGCGGACATTCTTGATGCTCGCCACGATGTAGCCGACATCGCCAGCCAAAAGTTCCTGGGCTGGCTGCAATTCGCCGGGCCGGAAATAACCGATCTCGGTGACTGTGAAGTCTTTGTTGGTATTCATCATCAGGATGCGGTCGCCGAGTTTGACCGATCCTTCCTTGATGTTGACATGGACGATGACGCCCTTGTAGGTGTCGTACTTGGAGTCAAAAATCAGGGCGCGCAGCGGGGCGGTTTCGTCGCCGTCCGGGCAAGGCAGGTATTTGACAATTTTCTCGAGCACATCGGGGATGTTGATGTTGGCCTTGGCGGAAATCATCGGGGCATAGCTGGCATCGAGTCCGATCACATCCTCAATCTCTTCGCGTACGACGTCCGGCTGGGCCGAGGGCAGATCGATCTTGTTGATGACCGGCAGGACCTCGAGGTTGGCGTCGATGGCGAGGTAGACATTGGCCAGGGTCTGGGCTTCGATGCCCTGGGCGGCATCGACGACGAGGACGGCGCCGTTGCAGGCAGCCAGGGTGCGGGAGACTTCGTAATTGAAGTCGACGTGCCCGGGCGTATCGATCAGGTTCAGGGTATAGGTTTCGCCATCCAGCGCCCGGTAGGACATGCGTACGGCCTGAGCCTTGATCGTGATGCCACGCTCGCGCTCGATGTCCATGTTGTCGAGGACCTGGCTCTGCATCTCGCGCGCGGTAAGGACACCAGTGTGCTCGATCATACGGTCGGCCAGGGTCGATTTGCCATGGTCAATGTGGGCGACGATGCAGAAGTTGCGGATTTTTTCCTGTCGGGGGGATGGCATGGAAGGTTTCTCCTTCGATTCGGGTTGGGGTGTGGTTGGTTCAGGGTTGGCCAAAATCAGACCAGGGGTAGAAGCGCAGCAGAACTTCGCCGATCATGTGGTCAACCGGGATCGGGCCGATGCTGCGGCTGTCGAGGCTGACGGATCTGTTGTCGCCCATGACGAAATATTCGTCAGGGCCGAGGGTGACCTTGGCATAGTCCGGGTTGCGAACTTCGGTGGCGGTTTTGGCCGGGAGGTAGGACTCCGCCAGCAGTTCGCCATTGCGGTAGACCATGCCATCTTGCAGCTCGATCGTATCGCCGGGCAGTCCGATGACGCGCTTGATGATGTTTGGTCCGTCTTCGTGCTGGGGCAGGTCGCGGGTCCGGATGGTGACGATATCGCCATAAGCGATGCCGTGCCAGAGCTTGCTGACCTTCTCAACCAGGACCTGGTCGTTGGGATGCAAGGTCGGATCCATCGAGTCACCGACCACGGCATTGCGCTGGATGACGAAAACAACCAGTAAAAGGCCGATCAGGATCGCCGACAGGATGTAGCGCAACCAGTCCAGGATCTCAAGCAGGACATCGTTCTGGCGGGGCGGGACCTGCAATGCCTCGGCTTGTGCCTTCGTCTCTGCTGCGGCCTGCGCCTCCTGCACTTGTTTGGGCAGCACCGAAGAATGGTGCCAGGCCAGAGGCTGCCGGGCGTTCAGGTCCGGCTCTGCCGCTGAGGTCTGCCGGTCTGATTCAGTTGTCGTTTCCGTGTTACGCTTCATCTGTTGGCTGGACCTTGATCGCAAGGCCCAGTTCATCGAGCTGCTTCTGGTCGACTGTGCCGGGGGCATCGGTCATCGGGCAGGACGAGTTGGCGATTTTCGGGAAGGCGATGACGTCGCGGATGCTGTCGCTGTCAGTCAGGAGCATGACCAGGCGATCGAGGCCGAAGGCCAGGCCGCCATGCGGCGGGACGCCGAACTGGAAGGCCTCGAGCAGGTAGCCGAAGCGGTTCCAAGCTTGTTCTTCGGTAAATCCGAGCAGGGAGAACATCTTCTTTTGGAGTTCCTGGTCATGGATACGGATGCTGCCGCCACCGATTTCGGTGCCATTCAAGACGATGTCGTAGGCCTTGGCGCGCACGGCACCCGGGTCGGTCGCGAGCAGCATCAGGTCTTCATCCATCGGGCTAGTGAAAGGATGGTGCTTGGCGACGTAGCGCTGTTCTTCCTCGTCGAATTCGAGCAGCGGGAATTCGGTGACCCAGAGCAGCTTGAAGTCATCGGGGCGGACCAGATGGGTGCGGCGGGCGATTTCGCAGCGCAGGTTGCCGAGCGCGTCCTGGACGATGGGCATTTTGTCAGCGACGATCAGGAGCAGGTCGCCCGCGCTGGCCTGGGCACGCTCGGCCATGGCGGCGACGAGCTCAGGGGTGACAAATTTCGTGATCGAGCCACGCGGGGTGTCTTCGACGGTCAGCCAGGCCAGGCCTTTGGCGCGGTAGGTCTTGACGTATTCGCCGAGCGAGTCGATCTCTTTTCTCGAGAAGGCGGATCCACCGGGGACAGCGATCAGCTGGACACTGCCGCCCGTGGCAACGGCGTCGGCGAAGGCTTTGAACGGGCTGTCGGCGACCAGGTCGGAAATGTCTTTGAGCTCGAGGCCAAAACGGATGTCCGGCTTGTCGGAGCCGTAGCGGCGCATGGCTTCTTCGTAGGTCATGCGTGGCAGGGGCAGCTGGACTTCAAAGTCCATGACCTCGGCGAACAGGCGCTTTAAAAAGCCTTCGTTGACGGCGATGACGTCGTCGACATCGACAAAAGCCATCTCAAGGTCGATCTGGGTGAATTCCGGCTGGCGATCGGCGCGCAGGTCCTCGTCGCGGAAGCAGCGGGCGATTTGCATGTAGCGGTCGTAGCCGGCCAGCATCAGGAGCTGCTTGTAGAGCTGGGGCGACTGGGGCAGGGCGAAGAACCGGCCCTGGAACACGCGGCTGGGGACGAGGTAGTCGCGAGCGCCCTCCGGGGTGCTCTTGATCAGGATCGGGGTCTCGATCTCGTAGAAGCCCTCGGTGTCATAGTAATCGCGGGTCAGCTTGGTGATGCGGTGGCGCAGCATCATCTTTTCCTGCATGTCGGGGCGGCGCAGGTCGAGGTAGCGGTATTTGAGGCGCAGGGCTTCGTTGGCATTGACGTTTTCTTCGATGTAGAACGGCGGGGTCTGTGATTCGGAGAGGATGCGCAGCTCTGTGACCTGGACTTCGACGTCGCCGGTTTTCATCGCCGGATTGGCGGCGGCGCGTTTCTGGAGACGGCCACGCACGGCGAGGACGTATTCGCTGCGGACCTTGGTCGCTTTTTCACGAACCTCGACCGGACTGTTTTCGTCGATCAGGAGCTGGAGTTCGCCGCTGCGGTCGCGCAGGGTGATGAAGACGAGACCACCGAGGTCGCGCTGCTTGTGGCACCAGCCCATCAATGTGATGTCCTGTCCGAGCATCTCGGGAGTGATTTCGGCACAGCGGGTGGTGCGTTTGAGGCCTTGCATGATTTCTGCCATAGTGGGTGTGCTCCTCATGTATGTGCTTGAGTGTTTTAATGCAGGTGTTTCAGCGTGTCGACCAGGCTGTCAAGTTGGACGGGGTGCTCATGGCCATCGGCCATTGCCTTGAGCTTGCCGGTGCCGCTTTGGATCTCATCGTCGCCGAGGACCAGGGTGAAGAGGGCGCCGGTCTTGCTGGCGTATTTCATCTGGGCCTTGAGGCTGCGGTTCATCAGGTCGACCTCGGCCTGGATCCCGGCCTGACGCAGCTGGAAGGCCAGCTGGCGTGACTTGGCGGCTGCGGCTGCACCGATGCCGGCGATGTAGACCAGGGGGACTGGGGCGGCGTCGGTTGCCACACCCTGGGCAGCCAGCTCCATCAGGAGGCGTTCGACGCCGAGGGCAAAGCCGATGCCAGGCGTGTGTGGGCCACCGATTGATTCGACCAGGCCGTCATAGCGGCCACCGCCGCAGATCGTGCCCTGGGTGCCGACATGCTCGGAGACGAATTCGAATACGGTCCGGGTGTAATAGTCAAGACCGCGGACGATGCCTTTGTCGATCGTGTAGGCGATGCCGAGCTCGTCGAGCTGGTGGCAGAGACCGTCGAAATGGGTCTGGCAGTCCGGGCAGAGGTGATCGAGCAGGGCCGGGGCGGTTTTTGTCACCGGCTGGCACTGCTTCTCTTTGCAGTCGATGATGCGCAGGGGGTTTTTCTCGAACCGGTCGTTGCAGGTCGGGCACATGGTCGCCAGGTGCGGCCGGATGTGGTCCTTGAGAATCTCGTTGTAGGCGGTGCGGCAGACCGGGCAGCCGATGCTGTTGATCCGGAGCGAGGTCTGGCCGAGGCCGATCTCCTGGAAAAAGAGGGTCAAAAGGCTGATCAGCTCGGCGTCGACGACGGGTCCTTCGGAGCCGAAGACTTCGCAGCCGAACTGGTGGAATTCGCGGTAGCGGCCTTTCTGGACGTTTTCGTAACGGAAGGCGGTGATGTTGTACCAGAGGCGGACGGGTGAAGGCCAGGAGGCCATGCCGTTTTCGAGGTAGCTGCGGACGACGCCGGCGGTGCCCTCGGGGCGCAGCGTCATGCTGCGATTGCCCTTGTCGTCGAAGGTGTACATCTCCTTCTGGACCACGTCGGTTGTGTCACCGACGCCGCGCTGGAAAAGCTCGGTCGCTTCAAAGGTCGGAATGCGGATCTCCTGATAGCCGTAGCGGGTGCAGACGGCGGCGAACAGTCGCTCGGCTTGCTGCCAGGCAGCGATATCGGCGGGCAGGATGTCGCGGGTGCCTTTGGGTGCGGAAATTTTCATACGTTTAGAACGCCTCCTGTCAGAGTCGATCTATTATACATTAAAAAGGCTCGAACTGATAGCCTAGCATGGCCAACACGGCGGGTCCGGCGGTCTCGGTGCGCAGGATGCGCTGGCCCAGGGTGACTGGGTGCAGGCCGCTCTCCAGGGCATGTTCGATCTCGGCCCTTGAGAAGCCACCTTCAGGGCCGATCAGGATGGCAACGCGTGGGCGCTGGCCGTTTTTTTGCAGCACCAGGAGGCGCGGTTCTTCAGTCGTGAGCAGGCGGCGGATCGACTGGTCGCGCTCGCTTTCCCAGGGGATCAGGGCTAGATCTGTGTCGGTGGCGAGGCGGATGGCTTCACGGAAGGAAACGGGAGCTTCAACCAGGGGCAGCAGGCCGCGGCCGCATTGTTTGGCTGCTTCGCGGGCGATTTTGTTCCAGCGTTCGGTTTTGCGGGCAACGTCTCGGGCCTCGATTTTTGCCACCGACCGTTCGCAGGCGACCGGGATGATCCGGCTGACACCGAGTTCGACCGATTTCTGGATGATCGAGTCCATTTTGTCGGATTTCGGCAGGCCCTGGAATAGCCAGATCTCCAGCGGGGATTCGGTCTGGTTGGCCCGGCGTTCACCGAGCGAGAGTTCGACTACATTGCTGGTAAGGGCCAGGATTTTAGCCTGGATGTCGGTGCGGCGGCCATCGCAGAGGGTCAGTTCGTCACCAGGTACCATGCGCAGGACGGTACGCATGTGACGGGCATCATCGCCGCTGATTCCCCAGTTGGTAGCTTCAGCAGGGATTTCTTCTTCAACGAAAAAACGGGGCATGGGCGTTCACCTCCAAGGAAGGGTCAGGCGACTAGTCTGGATGGGCTGGCTTTGAGTCGTCAGGGAAATTCGACGAGGACACAGCCGCGCACGATTTCCAGCCCCAGCTCGCCGGCCAGCTGGGCGAAATCATCGCGCCACGTGCCCGGCTGGAACCAGATTTTGCGGATGCCAAGGCTTGCGGCCTCGCGGATGATTTTTTCACCGGCCGCCGGGGAAACGACCATGTCGATGGCTTCCGGTTTCAAGGGCAGGGCGGTGAGACTGGGATAGCAAGGGTCGCCATCCACGGTGTCATGTTTGGGGTTGACGGCAAAGACGGTGTAGCCTTTTCGCTTCAGATGCTGGTACAGGATCGAGCCAAACCGCTGCGGGTCGTCGTTGGCCCCGATGACCGCCCACGTCCGGCTTTTTTTGAATGATTCGATCAACATACGATCACGCTCCTAGTGATATCATCGCCCATGCGGCTCAATTGATCAAGTCAACCTGAAACGCGGTTTATAATGCGGTGATCTCGTTGTACAATCAAGGTATTACTTTCTTTTTCATTCCGTACAGTTCAAAACAGTTCAAACTCCGCTTCGATGATTCTACCTAGAAAGGGTGGTCTCCCATGTCAGAAAACAACGAGTCTAAAGGTCCTGCCGAATCCAATGCAGCACCAAGCCGGTCGCGTCCCCAGTCTTTTGCCGAAGCCAAGCTGGATTCCAAAATCCTGTGGAAGGATCGCAAGCGGATTCTCGGTATGCCGATTTCGTTTACGCGCTACATCGTGGATGAGGATCATTTGACATTGAAAATCGGCCTCTTCAACACCCGGATCGACGATGTGCTTTTGTACCGCATTCTCGACATCAAGATGACCCAGTCGTTTGGGCAGAAAATTTTCGGGGTTGGATCTTTGACCGTTTTTACGGCGGATAAGTCGCAGGACCAGATTATGCTCCGGAATGTCAAAAACCCGGAGAAAGTCCGCCGTTATCTGGGCCAGGTGGTTGAGCAGGAGCGGGAAAGCCGCCGGCTCATCGGGCGTGAATTGTTCGGTGTCGCCGGTGAAGACGGCGATATCGACGGAACTTTGAGCTAGCTTGCCGTCAGGTTTTTAACCCAGGTTCCGCGGCGGAAAACGAGCCAGGCGGGCAGCAAATGGAGCTGGAACAGGAACTGGACGATCAGGAAAACGACGACCAGGTTCTGGACCAGGAACGGCGGGCGCCACAGGGCCATGAGGATTGCAGCCGGAACCGGCAGCAGCCACATGTAGACGGCGTCTACCATCAGCGCAGCGCGCATGGCACCGCCAGCGCGCAAGGAGAAAAAGATCACGGCATGCAAGATCCAAGGCGTGATGAAAATGGCCTGGATCATGATCAGCTGGGTGGCCAAGTGGCGCATTGCGTCCGGCACCGCGAACAGGTGCGGGACGAAGGGCGACAGCCCTATGGCGATGACAGTCACGCCGATGGCGACTAGACCGAGGAAGACCAGGAGCAGGCGGGCATTGAGCCGGGCCTGGTCAAACTGGCCAGCACCCAGACGCGTTCCGACCAGAATCGATACTCCGGTGCCCATGCCTCCGAAAACCACCAGCAATAACTGGGTGGCCTGCTCGGATATGACCAGTGCCGGGATGGCTCTTTCATCGATCTGCGAATAGGACCAGAACATCACGCTGAGGCCGGATGTGTAGAGGAATTCATTGGCTGTCAGGGGCACGACTTTGCGCAACGCCATCAGGGCGACGCGCGCCTTGAGCTGGCCGAGCAGCCGGAACTGCCATGAGAACAGGGTCTTCCCTGCCCCGATCCAGACCAGGTATGCGCTGGCCTCCAGCAGGCGGGCGATCAAGGTCGCCAGCGCTGCTCCGCGCGCACCCATGGCCGGTGCGCCGAGATTGCCAAAAATCAGCACCCAATTGAGGAAGACATTAACCAGCATGGCTACACTGCCAGTGATGAGCGGCATGTGGTTGTGGCCGATCGCGCGCAGGGAGAACAGGCAGACCATGGTGAAAGCCGCTGGAAGGTAGCTGAAGCGGATCAGGTCTGTGTAGGCTAGACCATGACCGATCGTCACCGGGTCTTTGATGAAGAAGGTCAGGATTTCGCGTGGAAAAAAGGTCAGCAGGCCGGTGAAGGCGGCGCCGATGAAAAGCCCGGCCAGGATCTGGAGCAGGAAAATACGGTCGCATTCTTCTCGGTCGTCGGCGCCATAGAACTGGGCGATCAAGGCCGCGCCCGTTCCCGTCAGGCCCCAGAACAAGCCGTTGAAAATCAGGAACACCCGGTTTGCCACGGAAACACCCGCCAAAGTCGGTGCATCCACGAGGCCTACCATCAGGTTGTCGATAAAGTTGAAAAGGGAATTGGCCATCTGCTGCAGCAAGACAGGCAGCATCACCAGCACAGCCTCCCGATAGAAAGACCGTGGCCCAAAAAAACGATGCTGTTCAGGGTGCGTAATCCGAAGCATGAAATCATCCCCCAAGCTGTCCTGACCGCAGAAATAATCGGACACAACCGATCAACAACGATCCAGACAATTATCCGTTATACTGGAAGCGAATTCAATTCAGCAAGGTGAAGCGATGAAAGATGCAACAAAAGGGGACGGGGTCCGTTTTTCGGCAGAAAGCTCGACTGCTTACAGCGAGTGGGCTTTGCAGCATGGTGGCGAGATTTCGGTTATGTTGTTGAGTTGGTTCGATCGTAGCGCACGCAACTTGCCATGGCGGTCGGTGCGCGATCCGTACCGGGTGCTATTGTCGGAGCTGATGCTGCAGCAGACGCAGGTGGCGACGGTGATTCCGTACTATAAGCGGTTTCTCCTTCAGTGGCCGACACTTCTGGATTTGGCCGGAGCGGATGACCAGGCTGTCCTCAAGGCCTGGGAGGGGCTGGGGTATTACAGCCGGGCGCGTAATCTGCTGGCCGCAGTGCGTGCGGTCGTCGAGCAGCACGATGGTGTCATCCCTTGTGGTGAAAAGGATCTCCTCCAGCTTAAAGGGATCGGCGAATACACTGCAGGCGCGATCCGCTCGATTGCATTTGGCCTGCCGGCAGCCGCGGTCGATGGCAATGTCGTGCGCGTGTTTTCTCGTCTGACTGCGACCACCTGGCAGCCGGCGGATCTGGCTCATCGCCGCCAGGTCAGGACACTGGTCGAAAAGGTCATTCCTCCAGACCGGCCGGGCGATTTCAACGAAGCTTTGATGGATCTTGGTGCCACAATCTGCCTGCCGCAAAATCCGGTCTGTGCAGACTGTCCGGTGCGGAGCAGTTGTCGGGCCTTTGAAACAGCGTCCGTCGCACGTTTCCCTGATAAAAAGCCTGCCCGCGAAAAACCCGTTGAGCAGCGCACCTGCCTGATGATCACTAAAGGAGGTCTGGTGCATGTCAACCGTCGTCCCGACCATGGACTGTTGGCAGGGCTCTATGAGTTTGACTGGCATGACGGAGCTCTACCGCTATTATCTGCCGGCTGGCCAGCTGTGCGGACAGAGCTTGGCCAGCTTCGCCACGTATTCACACATAAAATCTGGCTCGTTGATGGTCTTCGCATCGACCTGATGGTCAATCCAGACACCAATTGGCCTGACCATTTCGATGATCCTGGGCGCTGGGTGGGTCCTGACGAACTCAAAACCCTGCCTTTTCCCAAAGTTCTCATCCAGTGGCGCGACGATCTGGTTGTCGCCCTGAGTTCAGTCTGATACTATGAATTTAACATGGACTGTTTGAAAATTGCCTTATTTCGATTGATTTGACCCGCTCGCGGCAGGTTTTCAGGCCGCAGCAGCCAGGAGCCCCACTAAATGCCTGCTACCATGAAGGACGTTGCCCGTCTGGCCAATGTCTCGACCTCTACTGTATCCCGGGTCTTGGCCGGACATCCTGCGATCAGTGCCGACACAACCCAGCGCGTTCGTGA
This sequence comes from Clostridia bacterium, assembly GCA_009928985.1. Lineage (GTDB taxonomy): Bacteria > Bacillota > Clostridia > Saccharofermentanales > UBA5734 > UBA5734. The sequence goes on along the minus strand of SABL01000065.1, from coordinate 1,065 downwards.
TGCCATGGCTGCCCTGAATTACCAGCCCAACCAGATTGCCCGCAGCCTTTCGAATCAGACGACTCGCACCATCGCCCTATTGATGCCTGACCCCTCTGCATCCCCCTTGATGAATGCGTTTTTCGTCAGCGCCATTCGCGGTGTCATGACGTATGCCCGCAAAAATGGCTACTACCTGCTTCTCACCTATCCGGAAAACAACGACACCGAAACCTTGGTCCGCGATCTCGTCGGCAGCCGCCGGACAGATGGTATCATTCTCACGACGGTCATCAAGGACGACCCCGCCCTCGCTTTCCTGATCGCCCAGAACCATCCCCATGTGGTCATCGGTCATCCCTATGACGACCATCATTCGCTCTGGGTCGACAATGACAACCAGGCCATTGTTTACGAAGTGACCAGACGCCTGATCGAGCAAGGCTGCCGCAACATCGCCTTCCTGTCCGGTGCCGATGAATTCCGCGTCACACTGGACCGGCAGCAGGGCTATCTCAACGCCTTGCGCGATCACAATATTCCGGTCAATCCAGACCTGATCCACCGCTCCAGGTTTATTGAGACGCTGGCGGCTGAGGCTACCCGGGAAATTCTCAAAACCTGTCTGCCCGATGCCGTTATCGCTACCGATGACACACTCGCTGTAGGTGTGGAAAAGGCCTTGCGCGAATTCCATTACGAGCACAACGTCGCCGTCGTCGGTTTCAACAATACCCTCATCGCCCAGTTTGTCCGGCCAGCCCTCTCCTCGGTCGAAATCAACGCCGAACAACTCGGCTATTATGCCGCCAAGCTCCTGATCAGCCACCTTGAGGGCATCGACCTGCACATCCGACACTATCTGATCGATGCCCATTTCATCGAACGCGAATCGAGCCGGCCCAGGGTAAAGCGAAAAAAATGATAGGACCGATGTCTCAAAGTCCATTTATCAGGAATAAGTCGCATAATGAATTTGAATTTTATCTAATGGACTTTTACCATTTCGAATGTTAGAATATTACTGTAACAAGTGCGCTTTTTGACAACTGATCGACTGAGTATAATCAGATCGTATGAAGGCGA
>SABL01000064.1 GCA_009928985.1 Clostridia bacterium | reverse complement strand
CGCTTGAACACCACGCGCCTTTAGCTCAGTTGGTAGAGCAACTGACTCTTAATCAGTGGGTCCCGGGTTCGAATCCCTGAAGGCGCACCACACGAAACCTCGATGGCTTTGGCTGTCGGGGTTTTTTGCTCCCTGCGATGAGCCAGTGATATAAAGTGTCCACCAATGCTGCAATCCCCGCAGAAATTTTCTTAAATCTTCGCTACTTCTTCCAGTCTCATCACCTTGAGCAGCTTCTCGTATCGTGAAGAAATAATCAAGCAATTAGACGAATGGATTCAATGCTATAAATCATTGACCACCATACCAGAGGAGGATTTTCACAATGATGGAAATACCTGAAGCCCTGGTGATTGCCAGACAGATCAACCAAATCCTTGCAGGACGGACGATCGTGCAGGTGACCGCTGGCCAGACGCCTCACAAATTTGCTTTTTACGCAGGCGATCCTGCCGCGTATCCCGCTTTGCTCGTTAGTATGACAATCTCACAAGCCAAGGCCCGCGGCGGGATGGTTGAAATTGCTGCTGGCGCTGCAACCCTGGTTTTTAGTGACGGCGCTGCGATTCGCCACTGGCCGGTGGGCAGCAAGCGACCGGACAAGCACCAGCTGCTGCTCGCACTGGATGATGGATCAGCTTTAACGGCCAGTATCCAGATGTATGGTGGTATCTGGTGCTTCCAAGGGGATGATTTTGACAATCCGTATTATCAGGTGGCGGGAGACAAGCCATCACCGTTGTCTGAGCAGTTCGACAGCGAATACTTCATGGCGATCCTGGCTGCGCCTGGCTGTGAAAAGCTAACTGCCAAGGCAGCTTTGGCCACCGAACAGCGCATCCCGGGCTTGGGCAACGGTGTTTTGCAGGATATCTTGTACCGAGCCGGAATTCATCCCCGGCAAGTGGTTCGATTGCTGGATCTGGCAGCCAAAGAACGGCTTTTCCTTGCGGTCAAGGAGACAATGACAGAGATGGTGGCAAGCGGTGGCAGGGACACCGAAAAGGACCTGTTTGGCCAGCCGGGAGGTTACCAGACGCGGCTGAGCAAGAACACGGTTGGCCAAGCTTGTCCCAAATGTGGTCAGGTGATCCAGAAAGAATCCTATCTGGGTGGCAGTGTGTATGTCTGTCCTGGCTGCCAACCCTTGTCCAATTGACTGCGATCGCGCTCTGGTTACTGATGCTTGGTCGCGATGACATTCTGGCCGGTCTGGTTCGGATGCGGGTCGCGGGTGAATTTCAGCCATGAAATCGGGTAGAAATAGGTGACGGAGCCCATTTTCCCGTTGTCAGCATAGGTTGACTTGAAATAATCATGGATTTCGACGAATCTAGTTTCGGGATCCAAGGCTGCCTCGACCCGGATCTTGGCATTGATCCGGCTGATGTATTGTTCCGCTTCCGTGTGCAGGGCGGGATCACTGGAATAACCACTGATGGCGACTGTGTTATACGGATTGTAGAGCGTCATGATGATGATTTCAGCGGTGTTATTCAGATTGCCCCGGATCTGGTCGATGACTTGGGGGAAATCTGTCTCGAAAGACTGAGTACCTGCCTCGGCAACGGTGTTGTTGATCGAGGTGAAGCTGTTTTCGCCGGCAATCAGGATGTTGTTGCCACCAATGGTGATCGTGATGACATCAGCCTTGCCCACTTCTGTTTTGAAGGTACTGTTGTCTCTCAGTTTATTCAGCAAATCCGTTGCATCATCTCCGTTGTAGGAAAGATTGGACAGGGTCACCACAGAATCTGGGTATTGCTGCTTGAGAAAATTGTAATAGCCATACACATAGCTGGTGGTTGTTCCTCGTGAAGTCGAGCCAGTGGCGATCGAGTCGCCCAGGGCAACATAATGAATCGTTTCCGGGTCTGGTTCCGGAGGGACTGTGACTTGATTCGCGAAGGTAACAGAGTAGGTGTTATTTCGGCCTTCGACAACCTGAACCACAGGATTTGTTGAACTGCATTCATAATTCTCTGGTGGAGTTTCTGTGAGTGTGTACGTTCCCGCCGCCAAGTTGGCAAAGGTGCCGGGACTTCCCTGCGCAATACTCAGACTCGCAATGGGTTTGCCATCCAGACTCAATGCCACATCAAAAGACGTCGTGTCATTGGGATCTTCGGCGACGGTTACCGTAACGGTAATGGAATTGGTACCAACTTTTGGAGGCTTGGCAGCATAAGCTGGAGCGATCATTAAGACAATTACGAGCAAAACACAAATAAAGACTGCAGAGAACTTTTTCATGGCAAGCCCCTCACTTTCGGCAGTCGTGCAGGTAAAACTTCCCAGGATTATCCACTGATTAAAACCACAACGATCGTCAAATCATATTTTGCTGAAGTGCAAAACGCCAAACAATAGATATGAAACAGTGCCAATATATCGACAGTTCTATTATCCATCTTTTCTTGGCGTTCAGTCAATTGACCTTCAGTCACTTGCTGCGAAGAGCTGTGTGCCCGCTGTCTATTGCACACAGAAAAACCACCTGGCAGAGGTTGACTCCACCAGGTGGCTTTTTGATTGTTTTTCGTGTGTGGATGCGATGGACTAGCTAGCCATCCGCTTGCTCAGCTTACTTGCATTCAATGCAGATCGAGTCGAGCAGGTTCGTGATTCTCTTAGCGTCCATTTCGCCGATGATGCGCTCGCGGACCTTGCCTTCGACGGTCAGGATGACGGCCGGGAACTCGGTGACGTTAAGGCGGTCGGCAATGCCGCTGGACTTGTAGATGTCGACGCGGTTGACGACGAGGCGGCCTTCGAAATGGTTCTCGATCTTCTCGATTTCGATCAGGAAGTCGCGGCTTTCGGCGTCAACGGCGTTGTAGATGAAGGTCAGGCCGGGTTTTTCCTTCTGCAAGATGACTTCATGGAAGGTCTCGCTCTCGGCGATGTACTTCTCGGCGGCATAACCGGCGATCGCACCGTCACCGACGGCGGTTGCGACCTGCTTGAGCCACTTGTCGCGCACGTCACCGCAGGAGAAGACGCCTTCGATGTTGGTTTCCATTTTCTCATTGGTCAGGATGTAACCGTTGCGGGTCATTTTGATCTGGTCTTTGACGACCTCGGTGTTCGGGATGTAGCCGATGAATTCGAAGCAGGAATCGCATTTGACCGGGATCTCTTCGTCGGTGCGCAGGTCGCGGAGGACAACGGTGTCGAGGTGCTCTTCACCTTCGAAACGTTTGACGGTGGAGTTCCAGACAAATTCCATTTTCGGGTTTTTCAGGGCTGCTTCCTTGGCGATTTCGTTGCAGTCCATCTTGCCTTCGTGGTGCAGGACGGAGACGATGACCTTTTTGGCGAACTTGGTCAGGAACATGCCTTCTTCGATCGCGGCGTCACCGCTGCCGATCACGACAACGGTCTTGTCGGTGTTGGCAGCTGCGTCGCAGGTGGCGCAGAAGGAGATACCTTTGTCAAAGAGGTATTTGTTTTCGTTTTCGGCACCCGTGATGCGCGGACGGCCGCCCATGGCCAGGATGACGACTTTGCATTCATAGATGTTGCGGAAAGTCTCGACTTTCTTGACTTCGCCCGAGAGCTCCATCGACTTGACGTCGGTGAGCTTGAACTCGACACCCATGTTCTTGGCTTGTTCTTTCATCAGGTTGGTGATTTCTTCACCCTTGGGCTTGTTCGGGAAACCTGGGTAGTTTTCAACTTCATTGGTATAGGTGGCCAGGCCGCCGACCAGGGCTTTTTCAAACAGGATGGTCTTGAGACGGGCGCGGCCAGAGTAGATGGCGGCGGTCAGGCCGGCGGCACCACCGCCGATGACGCAGACATCGTATTGTTCAACTTTTTTCTCGCGGGACATGTGACCTCCGATATTGTAGGGGACAGGGGCCGCATCGGGCCCCTGTCAGCCTGCGTTTGATTACATGAAATATTTGACGAGGAGTTTGCTGCCGACGATGGCACCGAGGAAGAGGAAGATGCCGAAAACCCAGCCGGACAGGGAGAGGGAAGCGATGCCGCTATAGAAGGCACCGATGTTGCAGCCATAGGCGATACGCGCACCGTAGCCCATCAGCAGGCCGCCGAGAATTGCTGCGATGACTTGCTTCTTTGACTTGATCTTCTTGATCTTGAACTGGGAAGCAAAGAGGACAGCCAGCAGGGCGCCGAGGATGACACCGGCGTTGCGGACGGACCCGCCATCAGCCAGGAAGCCATTGTTCAGCGTGCGCTGCATGCCTTCGCTGGAGAAGTAGTACCATTTGTCAACCGAGCCGCCAAAGAGTTCATAGATCCAGGCTCCCCAGTTGGTGAAAGGCCCGGTCACGCCCCAGGCAGTGTACGTCGTTGCCAGGGTGACGATCTGGAACAAAGACAGCAGGATCGCACCGGTCAGGTAGGGCCAGGCATCCTTGAGCCATTTGACATAGACCGGGTTGCTGGTGATTTTTTTCATGGTTTCTTTAAAGGAACTCACTGTTCACCTCATAATCTTGGCCGGACAGTCCAGCCATGGATAGGATCGTGACATCCTTAAAAAGTTATTTGACTTTCTCGATGATGACTTCCCATTCGCCGTCGCTGGTTTCTTCGACTTCGACGTTGTGGCCTTCGCCGCGGGCCCAGTCGGGGACATTCTTCATGGCACAGCTGTGGTCAATCTGGACGATCAGGATATCGCCGATGTCCATTTCCTTGAGCTTGTTCTGAGCCTTGACCAGCGGAATCGGGCAAGCTTCACCATAGCAATCCAACATAACTTCTTTCATTTTCAGTTACCTCCGTAAATGTAATTTTTATTACTTTTTAATTAGCGCTTGGTTTTAAAGGATTTCTTGTGTTTTTGCGGTTTTTCTCGATTTGCCGAAAAAGAGACCCCGTCCCTTTTCAGTGCGCGTCGGCGGATGCCTTGGCTTCGTGGTACTTTTCAGCTGCGATGTAGATCAAGAGGATCACGACGAGCTGGATGACGACGGCGCCAAACCAGCCGAAAACGTCGGGCAGGAAGACTTCGAAGCCTTTGTTGATGACGGTTTCTTTCCACCAGCCGAAATCGTGGGCGCCCCAGAAGGAGCCGACGATGAAGAACAGGAGGCTGAGCATCTGCATGTAGAAGCCCTCACCCACGCGCATCAGGGTACCAGATCCGCATCCGCCGGCAATGACCATGCCGATGCCGAAGATGAAGGCCCCGAAAACGGTCGCAAAACTGACGGGGACGACGTAGTCCATGCCCGGGATGGGCAGGCCGGCTTTGAAATAGCCATACTTGATCGCGGCAAAGCCGATGGTTGTGAACGCCAGGGCTGCCAGGACGGCGCGGGTCACCAGGGTGCTGCCGGTGAGGTAGGGATCGCGCATCGATGCAGTGAAGCAAAAGCGTGAACGCTGCAGGATGTAGCCAAAGATCAGGCCTGTGACCAGATACCAGCCCGTGCCGAAACCGAATGCCTGCAGAGCAAGGCCCGCGGCAATCAGCAAAAGCAAGACCAGGATCGCAAACGGCAGCTGGTTGGGCTTGGGTTTTCTGGCTGTACCAGCTCGTGAGCTAGATGAACGCCGGATCGATGAACCAGCTTGGGTTTCACTCATGTGCCATTCTCCTTTTTAAAATGTTTCATGTTCAAGAGTTGTGAGTCGATTGATCAGAATTTGGTCAGGTTTTGGTTGTTTTGAAGGACTGTAAACGTTTTGAATGTGATTCCCAAACCAAGACTATCACATCTATCTGCCAGACAGGACCATCAGGATTTTAATGCAGTATAAGTTTTATCGATAGCCAGACTATGATAGAATGAGGGTCATATGGCCCGGTTGAACGATTCGACCTGTAACCTGGCAGTGCTTTGGACGGCAAAGCGGCGAAAGGACCCCATGAACCTGCAAGTCATGAAATATTTTCTCCTGGTGGCCCAGGAACGCAGCATCTCCAAAGGTGCCACCAAGGCTCACGTGTCCCAGTCTGCCCTGAGCCAGATGATCCAGAAATTCGAGGAGGATGTCGGCCTGCCCTTGCTGGAACGCAGCAATCGCGGTGTCTCCCTGACCGAAGCCGGGGAGATCGTCCACAAATATGCCAGCAGCATGATCCAGAAATACGACCAGATGATGGAAAGCTTGCAATCGATCCATCACGGCCAGCACAAGATCCACATCAATGGCACCCATTCGATGGCCGCCTATTCCTTGCCCTGCCTGTTGTACAAGCTGAAAAAGGCCTTCCCACAGTTCGACTATGCGCTCGAGGCTCGCGACACAGACGCCATCCTGCGCGACGTCCGCGAAGGTCTGGTTGATTTCGGTTTTGTGGATATCAACGATCATGATAACGAGGATCTGAAATTTCATCCGATGGGCCGCGAACGCGTGGTCCTGATCGCCCAGGACAGCTATCCGGTGCCGGATACCATCACCATCGATGACCTGATCCGCTACGAAATGGTCCAGTGCACGTCCAACAAGCACGCCTGCGACCGGCTCGAGGAAGAACTGGTTCGCGCAGGCAAAGACATCCGCAGCCTCAACGTCATTTTCAACGCAGACTCGTTGTCGGCGGTCAAATCCTCCGTCGTCAAGGGCTTTGGCATGGCCTTTGTACCGTATGAAAGTGTCAAGCGGGAACTGTATGAGAAATCGATCAAGATTGTCGCTGTTGACAACCTGGATATGGACTATGATATTTTCCTAGTGACCCGTCAGAGCAAGAACATCGTCCAGCCCTACCAGCAGATCCTCAAATTTGTCCTTCAGGCTGGGGTTTCAATTTTCTGCTGATGGTGACTTCCCAGACACCATTGAGGACTTCATCGACTGCAATGCCATAGTCACGGTCGGAGAAATAGTCGCGCAGGGATTCGAGCACACAGCTATGGTCGGTCACCACCATCAGGCTGTCGCCAGGCTGCAAGTTTTTCACTTTTTCCTTGGCGCTGATCAGAGGCACCGGGCAAAAATCTCCGAGACAGTCGAGTACGATCATGAGCGGGTGACTCCTTGGGCCTTCGGGCCTTGGTGCGGCAGGTCTTTCGTCTATCAGCAACAGGCGGTTTCAAGCTCACGCTAGCGAACTGCCGAAAAAAAGTCAAGTGGAGCACTTTTTACGTGGAGCAGCGGATCATTCCATTCCAGAAACCCTATCGCCTAGAGACTGCCCGCCCGCTGGCCTGGCAGGTCCTGGCCAGTGGCCGGACAGAAGGCGATGGACCGATGACCGCCCGCTGCCAGGCACATTTGGCCAGCCAGTTCTCGCCCCACAGATCATCCATCCAGTCCAGCCCGCACCAGATCCAGCAAGCTGCCCAGTCGATTTTTCTTGTGACCTCCGGGACTGCTGCCCTCGAACTGGCGGTGCAAGCGCTCAAGCTGCAGCCGGGTGATGAGGTCATCGTCCCCTCGTTTGCCTATCCGTCAGCCGCCAATGCCGTTCTGTTGGCCGGTGGCACCGTCGTCTATTGCGAAGTCGAGCCCGTCCACCTGACCCTTGATCCAGCGCGGCTGCCGCTGCACATCACCCCGAACACACGGGCCGTGATCCTGGTCCATTACGGCGGCATCAGCTGCGACCTCGCCCCGATCCATGCCATCTGCACAGCTCACGACGTGTGCATCATCGAGGATTGTGCCCAGAGCTACCTGTCCACCTGGCAGGGACGCCCGACCGGCACCTTCGGCACCTTCGGCTGCTTCAGCTTCCATGGCACCAAAGATGTCGTCTGCGGGGAGGGAGGGGCTCTCCTGGTCAACGACCCGAGCTACCTCGAGCGGGTGCGCCTGTTTCGCCAGAAAGGCACCAACCGCGACGCCTTCACGAGCGGCCAAGTTGCGTTTTACGACTGGCAATCCGTCGGTTCCAGCTATGCTCCCAGCGAACTGGCCATGGCCCTCCTGCTATCCCAGCTGGAACTGGCGCCGGAAATCCTCAGCCGCAAAAGACACCTCTTCGACCGCTACGTCCAGCAGTTCACCTGGCTTCTAGACAAACCGGCCTGTCAGGCCCAGATCGCAGGCCACAGTACGCATCGGGAGCCAGACGGTGCCAACGGGCATTTGTTCTATCTCTTGTTGCGCGACCCTGCAACAGCAGCGGCACTGATTCGCCATCTGGCCGCTGCAGGCATCGAAGGCAGGACTCATTTTGTGCCACTGCACGAAAGCCCGTTTGGCCGCCGCTTCATCCGGCCCGCCAATGATTTTTCAGTCGAGTCTGGCCTGGGGCAGCGTTTGGTCCGCCTGCCGCTGTTCGCAGCCATGTCCGAGCCAGAACAAGACCAAGTCATCGCTGCCGTCGACGCCTTTTTTCAGGGAGACGCCTGATGAGCGCGGTCCAGCAGCCCTGGTTGTCCATCGTGATTCCGACTTATGGCCGGGCCAAGTCCCTGGGCCAGCACATCACCGCAGTCCATGCCTGCCTGGGCCAAGATTTCCCCGGACAGCGGTTTGAAATCATCGTGGTCAATGATGCCAGCCCTGACCAGACTCACGTGCTCCTCGCCGATCTCACAGCTCGCTGTCCGACCGTGCGTGTCTTGAATCTGGCACAAAACCTGGGCCAGCAGGCGGCAACCCTGGCCGGGCTGGCCCTGGCTGAGGGTTCCGTTGTGGTGACGATGGACGACGATGGCAAAGATGCTCCCGCCGACGTTGTGCGCCTGGTTGGCCTGTTGTCAGCCGGTTATGATGTCGTGTACGGCGTCCCGGAGCAGGAAAAAGACCTGGCCTGGCATCGTCGCCTGGGCACGACCGTCAAAGAAGGGCTCCTCGGCTCTTTGTGCAAGAAACCAAAGGGCATCCGTCTGACTGGTTTCAGGGCCATGAACCGGGCAACCGTGGATCGCATCGTGGCGGATAAGCGCCGCCATGTCTACATCTCGGCCACCATCCTGGAAAAACCTGTCCGCATCGGCCAGGTCCAGGTAGCCGCTCCGGTACGCAATGCATCCGGTTATTCCCTGGCTACCCTGGCCCGCCTGCTGCTCAGGATCGCGATCTGGTACGGACCGATTGACAGGCTCAGAATCCGGCCGGCCACGCCGCATCCGCTCCAGCAGCGCGCGCGGTTCCAGAACCGAGCCCGGATCAGTCCGGAGACCCCGTCATGAGGCAGTCCACAATCCCACCCAAGCGGCAGCCCAGGCTCCTGATGCTGGGGGCCTCGCTGGCCCAGATCCCTGGCATCGTGGCCGCTCGCGAGCAGGGCGTGCACGTCATCAGCTGCGACAATCTGCCCCATTCACCGGGACATGCCCTGGCTCACGAATCCGTCCTGGCCAGCACCTTTGACCCCGAATCCGTCCTGGCTGCCGCCCGGCAGCCGCGCATCGACGGGATCATGACCATGGGCTCGGACCAGCCTGTCCTGACCGCTGCGATCGTTGCCCACCAGCTCGGCCTGCCTTCAGCCTTGACCGTCGAGACCGCCCGGGCCGTGACCGACAAACGCGTCATGAAAAAGCGCTTCCTGGCGCTCGGCTTGCCGACGGTGCCGTTTGTGATTTACCAACCCACTGAGTCATCCGCGGACCCGCACATCCTGCTTGCGCCAGACCGGCCCAGTCCAGCCTCTCAGACTCCGGCCGCGCCAGATCCGCTCGAACAGCTCGATTATCCAGTCGTCATCAAGCCGGTGGATTCACAAGGCCAGCGCGGCATTTTTGTCTGCTGGACGGCCGCCGAGGTGCGCCAGAAGGCACCAAAAGTCCTGGCCTTCAGCCGCGCCGCCGAAATCCTGGTCGAATCGTATTACCCCAGCAATGAGGTCACCGTCAGTGGCTGGGTCAGCGCAGGCCAGGCCCTGATCCTGACCCTGACGGACCGCGAGCGCTTGGCCGGTACCGACCCGCTCGGCGTCTGCCTCAGCCACGAATGGCCGAGCCGCTATCTTGAACGCCATGGTGAAGAAATCGCCAGCCTGACCCAGGCCATCGTCAGTGGTTTTGGGATCGCAGAGGGGCCGATTTATTTCCAGTTCTTGATCGGTGCATCTGGCGTGCAAATCAATGAAATTGCCTGCCGGATCGGCGGCGCGTTCGAGTCGCAATTCATCCCGCACCTGACTGGTTTTAATCTGACGGCAGCGCAGATCGACCTTGCCCTCGGCCGTCCCATCAGCCCGTCCAACCAGAAAGCGCTGGAGCTTCATGATTTTCGCCAGGTCCGGGAGCACCTTTCGGTCCAGCTTTTTTTCGCCCAGCCCTGCACGATCGCCCGTTTGACCCCACTGGCCGAGGTTCTCGCCTGCCCAGGCGTGCTCGATGCCGGTTACCATCTCCAAATTGGCCACACGATCCCGGCGATCACGAACGCCACGGCCCGTGTCGGCTACTGCATCGTCACCGCCCCGGACAAAAGATCGTTGGAGCACCTCCTGGCTGACCTCTATACCGTGCTCCAAGTCATCGATTCCACCGGGGTCAACCAGCTGATCCATCGCCCACTGGAGGTTTTGCCACTTGAAGGACCTGTTTGAATCTCACCTGGCCGTTGGCCTGCAAAATAAAGCCTGGCAGCCTGTCCGCAAGAATCGCCGCAGGTTTAAAAAACGGCCGGCAAGCGCAAGTATCTGCTTGTTGCTCAGCCTGGCTCTGGCCATGATCCTGGCCGGCTGCAGCAAACCATCTGCGCTTGAAATCAGCGTCGCCGAACAGTACGGCCTGGCCTATGCCCCGATCCAGATCATGCAGGAAAAAGGCTTGCTCGAGGCAGCTCTGCAAAAGGTCGCAACCGCCAATCAGACGGTCCATGTCAAATGGATCAAGCTGGCCAATACGTCGGCGATCCAGGAGGCTATGTTATCGGACCAGCTCGACGTCGCCTTCGTCGGCATCCCGCCGTTTTTGATTGGTCGCGACCAGGGCATGCCCTGGTCGATTTTCACCGGCCTGTCGGAATGTCCGGTCGAACTTTTGAGCAATGACCCGGCGGTCACCGACCTGAAAAGCCTGGTCGATGCTGGGAAAATCGCCTTGCCCCAGCCGGGCAGCATCCAGCATATTTTGCTCGCAATGGCCGCCGAACAGCAGCTCGGCGATGCCACCCGGTTTGACCGCCAGCTGGTCGCGATGAAACACCCCGATGGCTTGCAGGCCCTGCTTGCGGGCCAGGACATCGTCGCCCAGTTCACCGCCCCGCCCTATAACTTCATCGCTGCGGAAACACCAGGCATTGAGGTGATCCTGTCGGGAGAAGAAGCTTTCGGCGGTTCATTCAGCTTCATCGTCGGTATCGCCGAAGATGCCTTTTTGCAGGACGATGTCCGGCGCCAGGCGTTTCAAGCGGCTCTCGACCAGTCGATCCAGTTCATGGCAGAAAACCCTGATGAAACCGTTGCAATCCTCGCCAAAAGCTACGAACTGACGCCGGAACAGGCGCGGTTGTATCTTTTTGGACGGCGTCTTGTTTTCGGCACCTCGATCCGCGGCGTGGACCATTTCGCCGAATTCATGCAGCAAGCCGGCTATCTGGAGAAGGTCTATGGGCAAAAAGATGTGGTTTGGCCGCAATAAATTGCGCGCCGAGCGGCACGCAGGTCAGCGCGAAGGCCAGCGCGCTCGCCAGCCGAGACCGGTTCTGCGCGCTGGTCAGCCTGGGCAGGCGCTACCAACGGTGCAGGCCCAGCTGGCCTGGCTGGCGGTTCTGCTTCTGGCCTGGGAGGGTGTCAGTCGGCTGGGTCTTGTGAATCCGCTGATCGTGCCGCCTTTGTCGGCGGTCCTGCGGCGCCTGGCGACCGGCCTGTGGGGCGGCACGCTTTTCCTGCAATGGCTGCAGTCGGTCAGTCTGGTCATTGCCGGCCTTCTGGTTGGCAGCTTGATCGGCCTGGCCCTGGCCACTGCAGATTATTTTCTGCCCCGTATCCGCCCGGCAATCACCTTGCTCAACTCAGTCTTGCATCCGCTGCCTGGCGTGGCCATCCTGCCGGTGGTCCTCTCGATCGCTGGACTCGGTCTGCCTGCTGTCAGCATCGTCATCTTGCACGCCATCGTCTGGTCTGCCTATCTCAGTTTCATCGCCGGTTTTCGCTCGATCGCCCCGGAACTGCTCGATATTGCCCGCAATCTCGGCGCAGGCCGGAGCCAGATCCTGTACCATGTCCTGCTGCCCTCGATCGGCCCGCAATTGGCCGCTGGTCTGCGCATCGGCTGGTCGCGCGGCTGGCGCGCCCTGATCAGTGCCGAAATGATTTTTTCGGCCATCGGCAGCCTTGGTGGCCTGGGCTGGTATCTGTTCGAACGCCGCTCCTTCATGGATATCACCGGCGTCTATGCGGGCATTGTCCTGATGATCCTGACTGGTTTTCTCATCGAGTCGGTGGTGTTTCGCCACTGGCTGCCTGGTCAAGCCGGTACAGACTGACTGCCCAGGGATAATCCCCCTGGTAACGGACCACCCGGGTGCCATAGACTGGTGCCGTGAAGGTGTGGATCAG
>SABL01000231.1 GCA_009928985.1 Clostridia bacterium | reverse complement strand
AGGCATCCGGCCTCGATCCGCTCGATATCGACATGATTGTGGTCACCACCATCACACCTGATTATTATACACCATCGACGTCCTGCATCATCCAGGATGAGATCGGTGCCAAAAATGCCTTCTGCTTTGACATGAATGCAGCCTGCACGGGTTTTGTCTATGCCCTCGATATGGCCGGACGCTACCTGTCAACACCCGGCATCAACAACATCCTGATTGTTTCGGCCGAAAACATCAGCAAGATCGTTGACTATTCGGATCGCTCGACCTGTGTCCTGTTCGGTGACGGCGCCAGTGCGGCGATTGTCAGCCATGCCCAGCCCGGTGACGAGAGCAAGCTTTTGTCGACTGTCCTTGGTGCTGAGGGCGATGGCGGCAAAGTCCTGGTCAGTGCCGCGCTCGAGCTCAAGCATCCGTTTGTGCCGGAGGACAAAGTCTGGCCGGATCGTTTTAATCACACCTCTGGTCGTTTCATCGCCATGGCTGGCCAGGACGTCTACAAGTTTGCGGTCCGTTCGATGACCGACTCGATCATCCAAGCCGCCGAAAAAGCCAACATCTCCCTGGATGAACTGCATTTCATTGTGCCGCACCAGGCCAACTCCCGCATTGTCGAGGCTGCAACCAGACGCATGAAAGTGGACCCGGCGATCATGATCCAGCGCATGCAGGATTTCGGCAATACGTCATCGGCCAGCATTCCGATCTGCCTCGATGAAATGATCCGCGACGGCAAGCTCAAGCGCGGTGACAAAGTTGCGATCAGTGGTTTTGGCGGCGGCCTGACTTACGGTGCAGCCATTTTCGTCTATTGACCCTGGCACTCGCCTGCCCAGATTTTGGAGGATATTTGCCCATGAGTGTATTGATAACTGGCGGCTCCCGCGGCATTGGGGCCGCGATAGCCCGTGAATTCGCCCAGAAAGGCCAGGATGTGGCTATCTCTTATCTGGGATCGACTGAAAAGGCCCAGGCAGTCGTTGCCGATTGTGAGGCGATGGGCGTCAAAGCCGTGGCCATCCAGGCCGATGTCAGCCGTGAAGACGACTGCAAGCGCTTGTTGGCCGAGGCTAAGTCAGCGCTCGGACCGGTCCTGGTCCTGGTCAATAATGCCGGCCAGACTAAGGATGGCCTGGCGATGCGCATGTCGCTGGAGCAATGGGACCAGATCATTACGACCAATCTGACCGGCACGTTCCTGATGTGCCGGGCGATCTTGCCTGATTTGTTGAAAGCCCGAGCTGGAAGGATCATCAACCTGACCTCTGTCGCCGGTCTGTATGGCAATGCCGGGCAGGCCAATTATTCAGCTGCCAAGGCCGGTGTCATCGGCTTGACCCAGACCCTGGCCAAGGAAGTCGGCAGTCGTGGCATCACAGTCAATGCGGTCGCCCCCGGATTTATCGAGACGGACATGACAGCATCGCTGTCAGATGCGATCAAAGACGGCGCCCGCGAGCGGATCGTCCTTGGCCGATTCGGCAAGGCGGAGGAAATCGCCAGCGTGGTCAGTTTTCTCGCATCGGATGCAGCAGCTTACATCACCGGCCAGGTCATCGAAGTGTCTGGCGGACTCAGTTTGTAAACAAGAATTGATCGACAAGATCGTACCCAGGGAGGAATCCAAATGAGCACAGGAATCATGCAGGGCCGCCGTGTCGTCATCACGGGCACAGGTGTCATCTCGCCCGTTGGGCTGGATACAGAAAGCTTCTGGAACGCACTGGTCCAGGGCCAGTCCGGTATTGCAGCACTTGAAAATATCGACCTGACCGGCCAGGAAGTGCGCACTTGGTTGAAGGGCTGGGGGAGCGATGACGAAGCGGCGCTGCCTGAGAGCCTGGCCCATAAATAAGTTGAGTGATGCCAGTCACTTGTGATGCATTCGGTTTACCAAGACCTGAATGGATCTCAAGGATATGTGGACTGACATCACCCGTAGACAATATCGCCGGGACAAGCTGAAGTATGCAAGTGATCTGACGGACAAAGAGTGGGAAGTTCTCGGTCCGATCCTTCCGGGTCCATCCTCCCGGGGGCGGCCTCGTCGGGTGGATCTGCGGTCGGTGGTGGAAGCGATTTTTTATGTGCTGGAGTCTGGCTGTCAGTGGCGGATGGTGCCAGACAGCTTTCCGCCACGCTCGACGGTGCAGCGTTATTTTTACACGTGGTGCCGCGATGGGACATGGAAGCAGATCAACCATTTTGTGCTGATGCGAGCTCGTGAAGAGATAGGCCGGGAGGCCAGTCCCAGCGCCGGGGTAATCGACAGCCAGTCGGTTAAAACCACGGAAGACGAGAGTGTCCGCTTCTTTGTGTATGGGTTTGGGTCCCATGCCAGTTTCATGCGGTGAACCGCTCACCGAACATGATAGCGAATTGATTGCGGGCCGCCA
>SABL01000063.1 GCA_009928985.1 Clostridia bacterium | reverse complement strand
CCGTACTTGGCGACTTCCTGGGCAAAGCTGGTTTGCCGAAAATTGGAAAAAATGCGGTGGAGTCGGGCAATCCTGGAAAAGATTGTCTCGTTTTTCTCATCGGTGGCGATCAGATTTTCCTCTTGCTGAATTCGAAGGTCAATGTTGGCTGTGACCGCCTCGTGATATGACTGGATCTGGGAATTGAGCTTGAGGTATGCTCCGTATTCCTCTCCAAGCGCTGCAAAAATCGCTTCATACCGTTTGTCGACAAAGTCGTAGACCATTTCCAGCAGGGTGTAAACAAACCGGTTCTCATAGGTGTTCCAGCTGTCTTCCTTGAATTTGTTCATCAGGCGGTTGGGCCGGACATTGTCTTCCGTGACCGTGTCGATCATGTTCCCATGCTGGGACAAGTGGCGGATCGACTCTGGAGTGACCTTCTTGGCCAGGGCGACGTTGACAATGACTTCCTCCTGGATAATGAAATTCCTCGGATTGGCAATGATCTCCTCCATCGGCTTGATGACTGCCTCGATGGCCAGGACCCAGGCTTCATCAACACTCTTCTCCACCTTGCGGTTTGAAAACTGAAACGTGTTTTTGCCACTTTCCAGATTCGCCATGAAATAGTCGTAGAACTCGGTGCTCGCCAAGTACTTGATGACTCGCATGGAATATGCCCTGTAGATTGGATCAATCAGCCTGCTCACAGTTTATCCTCCACGACCCTAGTTTTGCTTTTGCATGCGCCCGATGTATTCCTTGCAAATCCGCATGTTCGTCTTGCCAAATACCCGGTCCAGGTAAATGACAAACTTGTGCAGCTCGTCTTTGATGAAGCCCAGGTTCAGGGATTCGAATTTGCGCAGGATTTTCTTGGCTATGATGAAATCAATGCCATCGATCTCAGTGCCACCGCAGGCGACGTAGCAGGGGACAAAATCCCGGATCTGCTTCATGATGCGGTTACCAAAGGCGAGGCGGAAATGGCGGATAACATAGGAGTCCAGTTCATCCAATTTTTTCAGGTTCTCTTCCGTGATCGGGTATTTTTTCTTGGCCTCCTGGAAAAGACTGATCAGGTGCTCAGCCGAGACATGCACCGGGGGTGTATCGGGCGCTTCAAACGCTGCAGCTTTGCTGTCCAGATCGACCGGGATGGCACGGTCATAGACTTTGTCTGCGACCGCAAAAGTTGAGTCGTCGTTGTTGATCGTGCCGACAAACCAGGTATTGGTGTTGACGTGGACTTTGCCATTCTTGATCAGGCAGGGGTCGTTATCCCAGACTGTGGTCACAATGTCGACCAGCCACTCTTCCGGACGCGGCATTTCCAGAACAGACAGCATTTCAGCAAAATAATATTCAACGCGGGCAATGTTCATTTCGTCCAGGACGATGACATGTGGATCGGCAAAATAGTTTGCCTCGTAGACAGCCCGCAAAAATTCCGTCTCGTTGAATATTTTCGTGAATTCGTTGAAATAGCCAAAAAGTTCAGTCCGGTCGCGCCAGGCCGGCTGTACGGCGGCAATAGTGGAATCCAGCATGAGATACTTGCCAAATGAGTAGGGCAGCGATGTTTTGCCAGTGCCGGAGATCCCTTGCAGGATGATCAGCCGGGTGGCACCAAGCGCAGCGACGAAAAAACGCAGGATATCAATGTCATAAAACAGCCTGAGCCGAGAAGCAGCAAAATTGCGATAGCGCTCGCAAAACTCGGTCAAAGTAATGTCAGCGTCATACTCAGGCTGCTTGTATTCTGTTTTGTAATGGTTGTCCACGGTGGTCAGGCGGAAGAAACGGCTGTTCTCGGGGGCGACTGGCGGTGAGTCTACGGTGTTACGATGACCGGGCACAAAGGTCTCTGCCTCTGCCTCCTCGTTCTTTTCCTTTTGCTCGTCCGGCAGCGGATGTTCTCCGAGCGGCGTCATGCCCATCTCTGAGACCTTCATGGCCAAAATCTTGTCTTTCTCATAATTGAGCTTGAAGACTTCTTTGCTCAGCTTGGCGACTTCTGCTTTCAATTTTTCGTTTTCATGGATTGGCACTTTGAAACGCAGCAGGCGGCGTCCGGCCTTCAAGCCGAAAAAGACGCCGCTGCCAATGATAATCAGCAGGAGTACATTGACCACTGCCAGCATGATCCAGTCCGTGGTCCCGAAGTCCGGCGAATAGCTCTCGATGATCCTCATGCGCATCGGGTAATTGAGCATGATGTTGAGAAACTCGAAGACAGACAGGAAGATGCTCCACAAGGTCTTGAGAATCAGTCCCATGTCCTGATAGAAATATTTCAGGAAAGCGTCCACTTGAACTCCTGTCTCGTCTGGAATCGGCTGGAAAAATGGATATCAGGCATTGCTGCTCGCATCTGGATCATGGTTCGTTCGCTTTTTCCGCCTCAAGCGCACTCAAGCCGTTGGTGGGACTGTCAGGGGCAGCCTTTGCCTCCTGCTGTTCTTTCTGGATCTGCAGGCGCATTTTCTCAGCCTGGAAGGCGAACAAGGCCTTGAAGAAAGCGACCAAGTTGTAAACAAAGAACAAGAAGACTGGAATGACTATGACCAGGAGAAACCCGGTCCCTGTCTGGAGATAATCGATGACGGTCCCGATCCTGGGAATATGGCCAAGATAAAAGCCGACTATTTCCTTCTGGTGCACACCAATGGCATCCTCAATGGAATTGTTGTCACCTTTGGTTGTGAAATAGTAATGGGTCTGGTTGTTGGTCACCTTGGTGATGCGGTGCGTATTGAGAACACGCTCTCCATTGATAACGGTCCAGTAGGTGATCACATCGCCAACATGCAACGAGGCAGGGTCCTTGACAGCCCTATCGATGACCAGGTCCCCCTTGGCAAAGAACGGCAGCATGGAATCCGACTGGATGGCAAAAGGCCGGATACCGAAAAAACTGGGCACGCCGCCGCCGCTTTTAGATATGAAAGCGGTGAAGCTGAGAAAAACGCTGAGGGCAAAAACAAGAATCAGGATCCCGTTGACCAGATAATCCACCGTCCTCCTGCTGCTTCTGTGTTGTTGTGTATAGACTGAGTGACTTTTTTCTTGCTTCGACATAGATGTTTGTCCTCCGTGATGCCTTTTGGGAATGATTTGAATCCAGTCATTCAGGGTTTGTGGTGGTTTCTCCGGCCAGTTCCAGGTTGATGGCAAAACTGCCTGTGGCGATGTCGTTCCAGCAATCGACGTCCTGCCCTTCGATCCAGAAAAACAAACGGATCTTGCGTGGGATTTCCTGTGCGAGACGGATGATGACCGGCTCGCCCGCGATGGCTTCGTTGACGCCAGCAACCAGGGGAGCCATTCCTGTCACAGGATCGACGGCCGCCGCCAATACTTGTGTGTCGGCAACAAACCGGCCCATGGTGGCTACTTCATTGGATCCGGGCTGGCGTTGCTGGGCCAAAAGGACAGCCTCGAGGGCAGGTAGATCCCAGACGCTTTTTTTCTGGATGATCAGACGCTTGAAATCCGGATCAACGACCAGTCCTGATCCGGCCGGGCTTTGCGGATCTGGGCCGATGGGGTGGGTCGGGATGTAGGATCCTTCCTGATAATTGGCCAGGTTCGACGCGACATCGTAGCCGGCCACATAAGGGTTTTCTGCCTGTCCGCTGCCAGACCGGGGCTTGTCCAGGCTGCTGCGCTGGTCGGCATTGGGTTCGAAGATGGTGAAACTGCGCGTGGCTGGATCATCCGGGTCACACAGAAATCCGGCTCGCAGGGCCGTCTGAGCCTGGGGCTCGAGGATGGCGATCTCCTCACCCTCTGGTCTTGTGAACAAGGACAAGGCATAGGTGCCATAGGTGCCTTGCCGGATCTCCCATTCATCGAGGGTCTGCTGGCCAGGGACAGAGAGGCGGACCAGACAGGCGGGTTCTTCGGTTTTGAGCCAGAAATCGGCGTAGACATAGTAGCCTTTGGCTCGGGCGTCCTTGAGTGCCAGGCCCTGGAGGGGCTGGCCGGATGCATTGAACTTGGCGACATTGGCATGGTCCAGCTGGGTATCGAGGTAAAACTGGCTGGGGTCTTTGAGCAGGCCAATCGCCTCGTAGGTCGGCAAATACCAGTGGATGCCATCTGCGGTCGAAACCGGCTTGAGTTCGACATATCTGGACAACGGGTCGGACAAATCGAGTCTCTGGCCATACTCACCCTCCTGTGAGGCTGCGACCAGGAGCGTCCGGCTGGTGTAAAGCGTGACCTGGATGCCGCCAATTTCCGGATGGGTCGACAGACTGAACCAGGCATAGGAGGCGCCCACGAGCATCAGGAGCGCCAGCAGCAGCGATAGGCTGGCCAAGAGCAACCGCGACGGAAGCGATGGAAAGGGAAAGCGAGCCATGCCAGACATGTGGTCCTCACCTTGCGACGATCGGGTCATCGATCAATTCTGTCCGGGCCTTGAACTGGAGATTGACCTGGAGCTGGGCGGATGCGATGGCATTGGTGCACTCGCTGTCCTGGCCTTCCAGCCAGATGAATACCGAGATGCGCCGGGGATGGCCTGCCTTGAGGTTGAACAGGCTGACGGGCTCATTGAGAAAGTTGCCCATCGTGTAGGACACCTGGTCTCGCAAGACCGGATCCTGTTCCTGCCAGGTCGAAACTGCCTGAACGATCCTATAATCGTCTGTCGTCAACCCGGCTGACCCATCGATCGCAGGTGTGACCATGATCTCACCACTGCTATTTGCATTGGGTTCATAAAGGATGAACTTGCCTGGCAAGCCATCGGGCTCGTCGTACGACAGGAAAGCGATCCGCAGCGCATTCTGGGCCCCCGACCCGCCATCATCATGACGGACGGCTGTGGCATTCCAGATCGGCTTGCCAATGACAAAGGTGCCGTAACCGGCCTGGGTATCGTTGACTGGCAAGGGCTCCGACAATTCCACACCGCAGTTGCTGGCACTGGTGCGGACCCAGACATCAAAAGCCAGCAAGAAGCCGCTCTGTTCGATCGCATCAGGGACCGGAACGGGATTGCCGGTTTGCACCCGGGCGACCTGAAGTGGTTCGGTAAAGGTGGGACGCCCGTCCAGGCCATAGCGTGGGGCATAAAAGGTGGTGTCTGCCTGCGACCAGGTGACCGGGCTCAGGTTGACTGATGCTGGTTCGAAGCCATCCAGATTCAGCACCGTTGACCAGGCGCCAGGCTGTCCTGCGACGTCCTGTGCGATCTCCAGGGCATTGTCGGTGATGACATTGAGGGAAAGGTCTGTGACCTTGAGGATGCTGGCAATGCTCATCCAGGCATAAGTCGCAGTGGTCAGGACGACCAGCGTGACCGCCGAAATCCAGGCCGCTACCATCAGTTTCTGTCGATTGTGATGCAAAGCCAGCACCCCCCTTCATGAATTAATCGTCAGACAGAGGTCGATGATCAGGTGATGGATTCCGCATCCATCGAATCGCCGACGCTCGCCATATCAAACTGGATGTTGAGTGCACCGCTGACCACGCCATCAGCCAGAGAAGCCGCTGCATTGGTCACGGATAACCCGTCGAGGTAGACAAACATGCGGACAAGCTGCGGGGTATTGGCTGTCAAGGACGCAACGGTACCGGAGAAGGTTGCGGTTGTTGCGGTTGTTTCGGATGGTGTAGTGGTGGTCATGGCTGTGATGGGCCCGGTTGCCCCTGGCTGGAAGGCAATCCTGATATTTTTAGCGAGAGTATTCTGAGCAGATGCGAGACCTGTCCCACCTGCCGTGAAGGTTGAACCGCCACCGAGTTCGCCTGCAGAGCTGCGATCAACTCCTGTACTTAGGGTGACAGCACCCGCATTGTTGGACTGGAGATAAAAATCGACATAGTAACCGTAGAACTTTCCACCAACCGTCAGGTTGCCGAATCCGTTTGCCATGGTTCCAGCCGGCAGTTCTCCCAGAATGCTGACACGGCCATCAGAGCCATAAGTCGGATATTGAAACTTGGATTTGTCCGGGGCCAGGGCAGCCGGGCGCAGTGTCTTGTCCAGAGCTGTGTAGAAACCTTTGGCATCTGGGATGCCGCTTTCGCTTTCGACTACAGCCGCAAGGTCGATGATGTTGCCCCATGTGTACTGGTTCCCCGTATTGCCTATAGCGGCAGCAGCCGGTACTGCGGCTCCAGTCGCGGCCAGGGCGATTTCCAGGTTTTCATTGACGACGACCTGGGTTGTCAGGGCTGAGATCTCCGGGTTGGTCGAGATGGTGAACCAGGCGAATGACGCCGAGGTCATCATCAGGATGGACAGGGTCAGCATGACGACTGCCATCAGGAGTTTTTTCTTCACGCTTAGCATAGATCTTTCCTTTCATATCCTTGTGCTTTGGGCTAGTCCGTCCTCTGGCCCGGGGCCGGACTGTGTGGATGGTTCTGCGAGTTGGGACGCTCTTCAGGCTGCAGGCGACGTTTCGGTGCCAGGGTTGAAATCCGGAGCTGGGCCGAATTCACTGGCATATTCCTCATACTCCTTCCGGTAAACGCCATCGAAAATACTGGCTGTCTCTTCATCCGAGACATTTTCGAAATCCATGGAGAACTTGGCATAGCCACCGAAGAGTTCATTGGTGCAGTCTGGATCATGCCCTTCGATCCAGATGACAACCGTGTATTTGTGAGTCTCCCCGACTGCCACGTTTTCGACAAGGCCCTGTAAAACGGTCTTGTCATCCACGAAAGGGACAGTGATCAATCCATATCTATCACCTTCTTTGTAATAGTGTGAAGTATAAGCAAAAGCCTGCTCCCCGAAAGGTGCTACCCTGAAACCATAGAGTTCCTCTGGGTCACCATCGGCTGAAGCACTGGCATAAATGATCTGGCGGCCATCTTCAAACAGCATCAGCCAGGTCGCTCGGCCCACATCCATCGTGTCCGAGTCTTTGTTGATGAAATAAGCATAGGAGGCCGTTTCTGTGCCGGTATTTCGAATGTAGAAGGTATAGGCCAGATAGTTGTTGCCATTGTGCGGACCGTCGACAAGATCGACATCGGCGCTGATGTCTTCCAGTGTGATGTTGCTGACTTGCTCGATCTCGCTGCTGAACAGGCGTGATTCTTCGCGAGTGAAGTCGGCGTTTTCGGACAGGATGAATCCGGCCCGGAGCATGTCGGCAGTCAGGTTAATGGTGAAGGACCCAGCTGTTTCCGTGATGCTTGACAAGACAAACAGGCCGGACAACATAGTCGTGGCAGCCAGGATGAGCGTGCGCATGCCAAGCTGGCTCAGCAGCCGGGTCAGCCACAATCGCAGGTAGATGAGGCGCCGGGCTTTTCGGCCGCCATCCAGGACCAGACCGAGATCTCTGGCAATCGTCTCAAAATCGACCGGGCTATTGATCCCTTTTTCCCGCAGGTCCCGGCGCAATTGCCTGCGTTCCTTTTTCAGCCATTGTCGTTCAGCTTTGGTCCCCGGTTGAGGGCGCAGATTCTGGCCCAAACGGACAGCTGTGACGTCATCTGCCGGGCTGGTATCTGTCGGTTTGGACTGGCGTCTGGGCATCTCTGGTCTCACCTCCTTTCATTCAATAATCCATCACGGGCTCTGAAGGGCCAGTTCGCTCTCAACCAGGACGTCCTCGGGGACAAAGTCCCCGCCCAATTGGTCGGTGGCCTGGGTGATTGCATGACGATGGAACAAGGCGCGGTGGTTCTTTTTCTCAATCCCCTCCGCCATGAGAGTGATCCCCGCTGCGGCCAGTTCCTTGAGGTAACTGGTCGTCGCAGGATCTTCCAGTATCGGTCCCACCGCAGAGGAGATCCGGAACAGGGTTGCTCCGCATGACTGGAGATCTGCCAGGCTGATCTCAGCGATGCCAAAACCGGAGAACAGGATCTTGCAGCCAAGCCGTGCGATTCTGGCCAGATTCTCCAGCTGGGTTTTCGTGCGCTGCTGCCACTGTTCAGCTGTCACGACCAGACAGATCCTCGAGGGCTCGGTCTGCGTATCTTCGAGAACCTTGGCCACATCCTTGTCCAGACCGCGCTTCCTGAGCCAGCCCGAAGGGGGCGTCAGAGCCAGATACTGGTAGAAAATGGCACAGGTATCCAGCCGGTGGCTTGTATCACAGAGTTCCGCCAGAAAATAGACCGATAAATCGTCCACCAGCTTTTCTTGTTTGATCTTGGCCTCCATAGCGGCATAATCCGTGTATGTTTCGGCGTCACGAAAACGCATTTTTGCTTCATAAGCGACCGTTTTCTTGCTTTTGATCTCGACGACTGGGCGATACCAGAGGGCCATGGGACGAAAAGCCCGGCGGCTGACCAGGGTGGGTGTGACCGGGATGGCCCGTGTCTGGTTGATAAACCGGTTGAAAATGCGTTTGAGTTTGGTGCGGTCATCCTGCACAAGACTGACCACGACTGGATCAAGCATGATCCCTGAGCTTTCCGATACCTGTTGCAGCGCAAAGTCAAACGGGGCCTCGGAATGTTTTCTGACGGCAACCTGGTCCAGTGTGCGGGCCACTGCGATAATCCGGCCAATGATGGGGATTTCCTGTTCGCGCAAACCGGCCGGGTACCCTTCGCCATTCCAGTGTTCATAAGATCCCTCGATACCCTCCAGAAGGGTGTTGAGATCAGTTGGCCGGCTCTTGTAATCCTCTGCCAGCAAGCGCTCCACCAGGCGGGCACCGTTGCTCGGATGTTTCTGGAATAATGCCCGTTCTTCCGGGCTGAAGTCTTGCCGGTCTTCATGGTACAAGGCGGGTACCAGAGCTTTGCCGATCTGGCTCAGGCGGGCCGCCAGGAAAACAGTCTCATGCAGCTCTTGCTTGAGCCGGACACGGACTTTGAGATCATCCGGATAGATGTCGGCGGCACATGCATGTAGAAAAATGGCTTGGGCATAGTGGCCCGTCCGGACTCCTTGTTCCTGGAGCGGAGCTGGCAAAGATGCAAAGGCTTCCTCAACCGTCGCAAAATCACGTTTTTGCTCACCGTTTTCCATGTTCATCACCTCTTCTCCAGATCATGAATCAGCCGGTAATCTGCTTATTTCTGGTAAAACGAACGATGGACCAAGTTATCAGGACCACGTCACACAATGTCAGGAGAACAAGGGAAATAAAAATGAAGGTCGTCATGAAGTACCATTTGAGCCAGAGGTCAAACACTAACCCGCTGAGCATCAGGTAGGCATAAGGGATGACCAGCAGCAGGATGGACTTGGCGGCCAGCGAAGTGATCGAGCGGTTTTCGAGGAAAAATCGAAACATCTTGATCGAGGCGATTTTTGCGAGCATCAGGAATCTCCTTCCATGTCCAGGTTCATGATGACGATGATATTGTTGCCAAACAGGTTGTTTTCAAGGATTTCGAATTCCGGACTCAGCCGGAGGGTGTTGTTCATAAATTCGAACTGGATCTGGATGTCGAGGTACGCGGTGGTCACGACGATCATCACGCCATCTGCACTCTGGTCATTGGGCACTTCTTCCTTGACCACCTGGCGGCTGATCTCTTGTTTGATGTGTCTAAGGCAGGTCTCCAGGCGGCGGCAGCTGGCAAAACGCTGATACAGTTTTTCGATGTGCCGGTACTGCTCGGCAAAACGCGGCACAACTAGGATCTTTTCGTGGCCGGGTGCGGTAAAGGTAAAGAAACGCTGCTCCCCCATCCGGCTCACTTTTTCGAGGCGGTATGAGACTCCATAGCGTTTGAGGGTCGATTCATAAGGTTGCAGAACCGTGTCGTAGACGTAAATCAATTGCCCAGCACCTCTGCCCTCCTGCCATAGCGATACTCACCAATCTCGAGGACCTGGCGATCTGTCAGTCCGCGCGGGACAAAATCAGGCCGCCCGAGGTAATACCCCTGGACATAGTCCACTCCGCAGGCGATGACTTCCTGAAGTTCTTCCCTCGTCTCGATCCCTTCTGCCAGGACCCGGATCTGGCGTTGCCTGGCATAGGTGATCAGATTCTTCAAAATAACCTGGCGATCCGGATCCGAGTCGACGCCCTGGACGATCGCCCGGTCAACCTTGACAATGTCGGGCTGGAAAAACAGAAGCGACAACTCGCTGTTATACCCGGAACCGAAGTCATCTATGGCTATCTGGGCCCGCCATAGGCGAGCCATCTGGCGCTTGATCCGGATGGTGCTTTCATCATCCTGGTCCGTCTCTGTGATCTCGATGACCAGATTCTTGATGAGGTCATAGAAGGTTTCCTGGAAACGTTCCAGTTCCTGGTCCGCCAGAACGACTCCTCCGATTGAATTGATGAAGACTTTGGCATCGTAGGCAAGCAGTCCCTTGCTGACGGCGTCAGCATAGGTCTGCATACCTGAGAACCAGGTCATTTTCTCTACATGCTGGAGTTTGCCTTGGACTCGCGCCAGATTGATGACGTCCACAGGACTCCTGATGACAGTCGATTGCGGGCGCATCAGCATTTCATACCCAAAGACTTTGCCTTTGGTGACATCGATGACAGGCTGGAACGCATACCGAACCAGGTTCCGCTCGATCAGTTCCGCCAGAGCTTCACGCCCCTTGAGCAGATAGCCGTTCTGCAGGTAATTCTCCCGGTCAAAGGATAGCAAGCCTTTCTGCCCGTTTCTTTTATCAATGTAGGCAGCAAATTTGGCATAATCGAGCAGTTCCTGATAGTGCTCACCATCCCTTGGATACCAGGAAAGCCCTCCCGTGACGCCCAGTGACAGGCGCTCGCCCGTCTCGCTTTCCACGGTCAGGGCTGATAGATCATCCCAGAGGCGGTTGATGGCTTGCCTTAGGGTCTGTGCGTCCGGATAGCCATAGAAGAAGCCAAAGAATTCGTTGCTGGCGTGACGGGAGAAAATGGCCTGGCTGGGCATCGCGTTCAAAATGTGCTCGGCAAATTGTCGCAGGTAAGCAGTGACGGTCGAAAAACCGAGCTGGTTGTTCATGTCCTTGAGGGAATTGATTTCAAACAATGCAACGCATGCATGACCAAGGCGCTCCTTTTCCTTGAAAAGCTCACCTAGCAGTTCCAGGAAAGTCCGGTGGTTGAGGACGCCCGTCTGCACATCATGCCGCTGCTCATACAGGGCCTGCTGTCTGGCAGCAACCTGGACCGTGATATCGTGGAGGCTCAGAATCAGGACTGAATCTAGCCACAGCCGGTTGACCTCAAGCCAGATGGCCGTATCATGGTCACTGACGGACAAGATTTCGCTGCCGTCAGTCAGGTCCGGGAAACGCTTCTGGAGGACATCGAGCATCTGGACAGGCTGGGGTGGCTGGTCTGGCCAGTCCAATGGCCACCCGAGCAAACGGGCGGCTGCTCTATTGCAGCTGGCAAATCCCTGGTCGAGGCTGACCACCACAAATCCCACTGCAGTGGTGCTTTGTTCCATAAGCTGTCCAAATCCTCTGACAAGGCTGGCAACCCATTCAGTTGTCTCATCTCTGGTCGCAACTGCCTCAGCTGCCAACTGGTCAAGACTGGCTCTTCGGGACCTCTTCCCGACAAAAAAGAGCAAGGCCATGCTCAAACTGGCACCAGTCAGGAAGACAAGGATGATTCCGATCGTAAGATCCATAGCCTCGCCCCCCCTCTCAACTCGACTATTTCCTCTGCTTGTAAGCGCATGCTATGCATCCAGTTGTCAACTCTAACTGAACAAGCAGACCTGGTGACTTGTTAACGCCACGACGGAATGAAACCCGCGATGCAAAGATCATGCCATGGTTGTGCTACGAATCGAAATGCATCTGTTAATTCCATGTGATATCTATTCCATATTAATTATACCTAATAATTACCATGCACCCACCAGTTTATTATGACATCTATCCACAGTTTTTATAACATGTCCTAATGATTGGCTTCGTTCTTATTAACCATATATTTGTTCATTACGAACAGTCATATTAGTCTACTTCACAGTAATTTGTTTATTTTGATATTTTCTATCGAGAGGCTCCCACTGACATGTCTTATACCAACGGCACACATGTCACCGGCAGAAAGTTAATTTTATTACATAAAAAAACATTTAGTATTACATAATTATCTGAATTTATTGATATTCTACTCTTTTCAGGAGGTTCTTGCTCTAGATTGGACACGAGTTGCTTTTCAAGATCTCCATGCGTGGCGCACCATAAAAAACACCCGTGAGTCCAAGGGGCTCGCGGGTGTTAGATCGAAATCAGAAGCGTTTGTTGTTTTGCTTATGGCACACCACAGATGCGGGCGGTTTCCTGGGCGATGACGAGTTCTTCTTTGGTGGGGATGACGAGGACCTTGACGGGTGAATCGTCGTCAGAAATGATCGCTTCCGTGCCAATGGCTGCAGCATTGCGGTAGGGATCGATCGAGATGCCCATGAAGCCCAAGTCCTTGCAGGCGCCATCGCGAATGTCAGGGGCATTTTCACCAATGCCTGCGGTAAAGATGACTGCGTCAACACCACCCATGGTGGAGGTATAGGCGCCG
>SABL01000062.1 GCA_009928985.1 Clostridia bacterium | reverse complement strand
CTAATGGACTTTTACCATTTCGAATGTTAGAATATTACTGTAACAAGTGCGCTTTTTGACAACTGATCGACTGAGTATAATCAGATCGTATGAAGGCGACGAATGCCTGACCTTATAGTGGACGCTTGGTCAGGCCCGAGCCAATAGCGTAACCGGCATATTTTGCCGGTTTTTTGTTTTTCATGAATCAATAAAGGGGGTGAGGGGTTTTCGCTTGTCATCAAAAGTATACAAGTCAGTTTCGTGTTGGGTAAAAAAGCGAAGCATAACAAGTTGTTTTTTGGGGGTCGATCCAGGACGGATCGCCCAGTTGCAAATAAAAGGAAATCCGGCGCGCCTGGACAGCTGAAACCGGATTCCCATCGTACAAGAGGCCTCTATGGGCCCGCTTGTTGTTGTCAGTATAAAGAACTTGACCGCTTAAGGCAAATCAATCGACCCTTCGAAAGGGAGATGTCGCAAAGCCCCTTTCCCAGGTGCAACATTCCGTACTTTGGATTTTGGAGGTCGATCAATATGAGTTATTCAAGCAAACATCGATGGCTAAGCTTATTGATGTCTGTCATCATGATTTTTACAGTCATCGGCGCTTTACCGGCAATAGTATCTGCAGAAGCGACCAGTACCCTCTATGGCTACCGTGTCAATTATGGCGGCAACAGAACGATCGACATGCGTTGGAAAAATTCGGAACTGGGTAATTCCTGGGCTGAAGGTGAATGGGTACCCTATCAACTGGTGATCACAGACATCCAGGAAGGCGGCTTGACCCTCGCTGACATGCAGGACATTGTCGTCGAATATGACTTTTATGATTCCGGCAAAGACGCAGTTCTTGTCGATCTGGTTCGCGGTTTCCAAGTCAAATGGACTGAAGATATCGACGTCAGTGTGACGGATTTCCAATTGCAGGATTACAACAGCAACACTGATCCAGGCGATCAGGGCTGGCCCAGTGTCCGTGATGTCGCGACAGGCGGAGTGATCACAGATACAGAATTCGGTGAAATGGAAATGTTCCAGAACAACACCTATGCAGCCGATGCGTATCTTTGGGATGATTTCGAGCCCCTGATCGTTCCTGAACATCAAATCAACAAAGGCTTGCCATCTCCAACGGGCACGACCTTCACATTTGATGACCTGGCCCCAACAGATCCGTTTGCTTATTTCTGGATCACCAAGGACCAGCTGGGAAGTGCAGGTGTTCCGCAAACAGCAGATACGATTGTCTTGTATTTCGAACTACACTTGGCGCGTACCTCGCTGTGGAGCAGCGGTTTGTACCGTGGTTACGGTGATTCGGGCGTTCCGGCTTATGACTGGGGCGGCTGGATCTATGGCACAGATGCATTCACTGAACACACCGCATTTGGTTCGGGCTACTATCCGGGTGCTTCCGGCCAGGCGAGACTCGTCTGGACCGGTGCGAGAACGGTCTCCATCCCGAATCCTGAGCAACCGGTGGCCAGTGTCGAAGGATACAAATGGCAAGATGACAATCAAAATCACATCAAGGATCCGAGTGAATCCTTCATTGATGGCTGGCCGGTTTATGTCTCGGCTGAAATTGATGGTATGGCTTTTGTCCTTGGCACCTTGACAGGCACGACAGGACCTGCGGATAACCAGGGCATTCGTGTACCAACCCCTGGTTATTATGCCTTCCCGAATCTGACCTATGGCTGGCGCTACATCACTGAAGCAGAACAAAAGCCCGGTGATACCGGCTGGCTGCAATCAACGCCTTATGGCAGTACAGCAGAGTCATTTGATGTGACCGCCACCTACACTTCTGGTGTCCTGGGCACGTTCCCTGGCACACCAGACGGAGACGGTTACGAAGACTATTTCAACAGCAGTGACATGTCCTATCGGAGAATGCTCAACGGCGATCCGATCGAGGGAGATATCGAACTGGCTGGAACCGGTTACAAGCTGAACTTGGAAGCTCCTTATCCAGGGCATGATGAAGAAACCCAGTATCAAAAACTGAATATCAATTTCGGCAACCTGAAATTTGCCACCAAGACCGGCATGAAGTTTGAAGATCTGGATGGCGATGGGACAAAAGACGCAGGTGACACAGGTATCCCGGGTTGGACGATCAAGCGGTACCTCATTGGAGCAGAGGATGTCCTGACACTGGACGCCACCACCACCACCGATGAAAACGGTGTCTACACCTTTGATGACATGCTGCCTGGCACCCGCTATTTCATAACCGAAGACATTGACCGGGAAAATTGGGAGCAATCCTATCCACACACCGGCGTAACCGGAGCTCGTTTGATCGAAGGTTACGGCTGGGGCTGGGATGTCACCCTGACCAGCGGCCAGGTCGACAGCGGCAATGATTTCGGCAACTGGGAATATGCCACCAAGACCGGCAAGAAGTTTGAAGACATGGATGCCGATGGTGTGAAAGAAGAGGGGGACAGTGGAGTTTCCAGCTGGACCATCAACCGCTACACCTTTGACGCAGAAGACAATCTGGTCCTCGATGACTCGACTACC
Organism: Clostridia bacterium; assembly: GCA_009928985.1. Taxonomy (GTDB): domain Bacteria; phylum Bacillota; class Clostridia; order Saccharofermentanales; family UBA5734; genus UBA5734. Next base: position 9,915 of record SABL01000062.1, on the reverse strand, counting down.
ACCGACAGCAACGGCAATTATTCATTTGATGACATGGTGCCTGGAGTGCGCTATTTCATTGCCGAGGATATTTCCGATCCGGATTGGACTCAGTCTTATCCACATGAAAGCGTGACTGGAGCCCTGTTCATTGAAGATTATGGCTGGGGCTGGGATGTCACCCTGAACAGCGCTCAAACGCATGTCAACAATGATTTCGGCAACTGGCAGTTTGCCACCAAGTCCGGCATCAAATTCGAAGACATGGATGTCGATGGCGTGGCTGACACAGATGAACTGGAAAATCACGGCCTTTCTGGCTGGACGATCTATGCGGACCTCAATGGCGATGGTGATCGGGACGAAGGTGAACCCTACGATGTCACCGACGCAAATGGCGTTTATAGTCTGATGATCAAACCTCAGTCTGAGCCAATCTTGATCCGCGAGGAACTTCAAGAGGGCTGGACCAATTCGTTCCCAGCCGCTGGTTATTACTCTGAAACGTTTGAAAGCGGCGACGATGTTACAAACAACCACTTCGGCAACTGGCGCTATGCCACCAAGTCCGGCATCAAGTTTGAAGATCTTGATGCCGATGGCGTGGCTGACTCGAGCGAAGTGACTGAACACGGCCTTGCTGGATGGACTATTTTCGCAGACCTGGATGGCAATGGAGTGCTCGATCCTGGTGAACCCTATGATATCACCGACGAAGACGGCGCTTACAGCCTGACCATCAAACCGCGACCAGCAGCGATCAATATTCGTGAAGTGGACCAGGCGGGCTGGACAGGTTCCTTCCCGGATGCAGAACCGGACAACTATTATTCGATCACCTTCACCTCCGGCATGGTTGACGAAAATAACCATTTTGGCAACTTCCAGCCGGCATCGAAAACTGGCATCAAATTTGAAGACCTCGATGCTGACGGTATCTTAGATGCGGGCGAACCCGCCATCGAAGAATGGACGATTGAACGTTATCTGGTGACCACCATTCCAGGTGCTGAAGGCGTCAAGGTTCTCACGGCGGATGGGACCACCCAGACCGATGAAGATGGCATTTACCTCTTTGACGACATGGTCCCAGGTGTCCGCTACTTCATCGCTGAAGAGCAGCGCGAAGGCTGGAACCAGTCTTATCCTAACGGCTCGACGGGAGGAACTGCGGTCGAATACGAAGGCAAAGGCTGGGGTTATGAGATTATCTTAACCTCTGGTCAGCTGGACGAAGACAACGATTTCGGCAACTGGCATCCGGCCAAGAAATCCGGCATGAAGTTCGAAGACCTAAATGCCGATGGTGAAAAGGATCCCGGCGAACCTGGTCTTTCTGATTGGACCATCTACGTTGATGTCGACGGCAGCGGCACCTTCAATGCGGGTGACCTGTTTGATGTCACGGACGAAGATGGCAACTATGAGATCACCGGAATCACGCCTGGTGTCGAGTACACCATTCGTGAAGTTCTCAAAACTGGCTGGACCAATTCCTTCCCCGAAGCTGGTTTCTACACGGAAACCTTTGAGAGCAGCGAAGAGGCAACCGGCAATGACTTCGGTAACTGGTATCCTGCCAAGAAGTCCGGCATGAAGTTCGAAGACCTTAATGCCGATGGTGAAAAAGATCCTGACGAACCCGGTCTTTCTGGTTGGACGATTTATGTCGATATCGATGGTAGCGAAACATTCAATGCTGGCGACCTGTTCGATATCACAGATGAAGATGGCAACTATGAGATCACTGGCATCACGCCTGGTGTCGAATACACCATTCGTGAAGTTCTCAAAACTGGCTGGACCAATTCCTTCCCTGAAGCCGGTTTCTATACGGAAACCTTTGAGAGCAGCGAAGTGGCAACCGGCAATGACTTCGGCAACTGGTATCCTGCCAAGAAGTCCGGCATGAAGTTCGAAGACCTTAATGCCAATGGTGAAAAGGATCCTGGCGAACCCGGTCTTTCTGATTGGACCATCTACGTTGATGTTGATGGCAGCGGCACCTTCAATGCAGGTGACTTGTCAGATGTCACAGATGAAAATGGCAACTACGAAATCACCGGAATCACGCCCGGTGTCGAGTACACAATCCGTGAATATCTCAAAACTGGCTGGACCAATTCCTTCCCTGAAGCCGGTTTCTACACGGAAACCTTTGAGAGCAGCGAAGTGGCAACCGGCAATGACTTCGGCAACTGGTATCCCGCCAAGAAATCCGGCATGAAGTTCGAAGACCTCGATGCTGATGGTGTCAAGGATCCTGGTGAACCCGGTCTGTCTGATTGGACCATCTACGTTGATGTTGACGGCAGCGGCACCTTTAACGGTGGCGACTTGTTCGATATCACAGATGAAGATGGCAACTATGAGATCAATGGCATCACGCCTGGTGTCGAGTACACAATCCGTGAAGTTCTCAAAACTGGCTGGACCAATTCCTTCCCTGAAGCCGGTTTCTATACGGAAACCTTTGAGAGCAGCGAAGAGGCAACCGGCAATGACTTCGGCAACTGGTATCCCGCCAGCAAATCCGGCATGAAGTTCGAAGACCTCGATGCTGACGGTGTCAAAGATCCTGGTGAACCCGGTCTGTCTGGCTGGACCATCTATGTCGACGTCGACGGCAGCGGCACCTTCAACGGTGGCGACCTGTCGGATGTAACCGATGAGGATGGCAACTACCTGATTACCGGCATCACACCTGGCGTTGTGTACACCATTCGTGAAGTGCTCAAACCTGACTGGTTCAATTCATATCCTGAAGCTGGATTCTACACCGAAACCTTTGTGAGCAGTGTGGAATCCGAAGATAACGACTTCGGCAACTACCAGATGGCGACCAAATCCGGCATGAAATTCAACGATCTGGATCGCGACGGTGAGTACGACGCTGGAGAACCTGGACTTTCCGGCTGGATCATCAAACTGTGGAAAGGCACACCGGAGAATCTTGAGCTGGTCGCTTCTACGACAACCGATGCCGGTGGCAATTACAGCTTTGACAAGATGATTATGCCCGGTGTCACGCATTTCGTCTCCGAAGTGATTCCCGATCCGATCTGGATCCAGACCTATCCTAATGCAACAACCGTTGGTGCGACCTTTATCACGGGCCATGGCTATGTCTGGCAGATTAATCTGACCTCTGGTGAAATCGATGCCGGCAATAATTTTGGCAACGTCTACTACCACGACGAGACCGCCTGGGCTTACGATCCTGCCCCCGGCAAAGCCATCCCATTCACCATGATTCCCAACAAACCAGCGCTGACCAACTGGGGCTGGACCAATGGTCCATATACCTTGGGCATGATTGAAGCTGCCGGTGAAGATGGCTATGTGCTCGATCTCTATGCGGGTGCTGGCAACAATATCCTCGCTAATGGCGAACTGGTGGGACATGTCACACTAAGCGTCGAAGGCGGCAAGTTGCGCGTCCATTATACGATGATTGGCAGCAATGCCCTCGATGAAATCCACCTCTGGGTAGGCAGTACGATGTTGCCGAAATTGAAAGGCAATAAATACACCAATGCCCCTGGACAGTTCCCGTATGACCTGGGTGACTTCACCGCAGATGGCACGGGCGGTTACTCCATCGACTTGACAGTCGGCAGTAGCTTCTTCGTCGCCGCGCATGCAGTCGTCCGGATGTACGAAATCGTCGATTGAGCTTGATTGATCCTTTCATGATTCCTCAGGCTCGACCCCAGCAAGGAAGGCCGTTCTCACGAACGGCCTTCCTCATTTATTGGATTCTTCAATTTGCGATCGATTCTGTCACGCCTTGTCCAGCGCGTCCTTTAATAGCTCGTTCAGCAACTGCGGGTCCGCTTTGCCTTGCATCGCACGCATGACTTGGCCGACGAGGAAGCCCATGGCTTTGGTTTTACCGGCTTTGTAGTCGATGATGGACTGGGGGTTGGCGGCGATGATCTCGGCGATTTTGTCTTTGAGGGCGTCGGGATTGGAGACCATGCGCAGGCCGTTCTGCTCGATGTATGCGTCCGGATCGACTTTGTGCTCGAGGATCTGGGCGAAGATTTTCTTGGCAGTGTTGCGGTTGACGACGCCTTCGGCGACGCGGGCGATCAAGGTGGCCAGGCTCTGGGCGGGCATGTGCAGGTCCTGGGGCTCGCATTCGGCTTCTTTGGCAGCCTGCATGAATTCGCCGAGCATCCAGCTGGCGGCGTCTTTCGGACGGCCGGAGAGGGTGGCGGTCTGTTCAAAGAGGTTGGCGATCGCTGGGTGGGTGGTCAGGACGCCGGCTTCGTATTCGGAGAGCTGCCAGTCGGCGATGTAACGGGCGCGACGGCTTTCCGGGAGCTCGGCGAGGCCGGAACGTACGCGTTCGATCCACTCGGGGGTGATGTTGATCGCGACCAGGTCCGGATCGGGGAAATAGCGATAGTCCATGGCGTCTTCTTTCGAGCGCATGGCAAAGCTCGAGTCCTTGTTCTCATCCCAGCGGCGGGTCTCCTGGCGGACAGCTTTGCCGTCTTCGATCAGATCGATCTGGCGCTTGGCTTCGGTGACGATGGCGCGGCCAATCGCCTTGAATGAGTTCATGTTTTTCATCTCGGTACGCGTGCCAAAGGTGGTGCTGCCGACTGGTCGGACGGAGACGTTGACGTCGGCGCGCAGCGAACCTTGCTCCATGCGGCAGTCAGAGACGCCGAGGAACTGGAGGATGCTGCGGAGCTTTTCCAGATAGACCAGGGCTTCTTCGGCCGAGCGCAGGTCGGGTTCGCTGACGATTTCCAGCAGCGGTACGCCGCAGCGGTTGTAGTCGACCAGAGTGCAGTCTTCCCACGGGTCGTGGATCAGCTTGCCAGCGTCTTCTTCCATGTGGAGCTCGTGGATGCCGATCCTTTTCGTGCCTTCGGACGTCTCAATTTCGAGATAGCCATTGCGACCGATCGGCTGGTGCAGCTGGGAGATCTGGTAGGCCTTTGGCAGGTCGGGGTAGAAATAGTTTTTGCGATCAAAGCGGGTCAGAGGGGTGATCTGGCAATGGGTGGCCAGGCAAGTGCGGATCGCGTAGTCGACCACCTGTTCATTGAGCACGGGCAGGGCTCCCGGCAGGCCGGTGCAGACCGGGCAACAATGGGTGTTGGGCTCGCCGCCAAAGGTGGTTTCGCAGGAGCAGAAGATTTTGCTGGCCGTGGAAAGTTCGACGTGGACTTCCAGGCCGATGACGGTTTCATAAGACATCGCGTTCCTCCTTACAGTGCCGGGCTCTGGCGGTGGTAGTCGGTGGCTTCCTGGTAGGCGACACCAGTGCGGACGAGAGTCGCTTCGTCAAAGGCACGGCCGATCAGCTGGACACCGATCGGCAGGCCGTCCTGGTCAAAGCCGCAGGGGAGTGAGAGTCCGGGCAGGCCGGTGAGGTTGGCGGCGACGGTGTAGATATCGGCCAGGTAGCCCTGGAGCGGGTCGCTGAGGGTGGTGCCGATTTTCGGAGCGGTGGTCGGTGCGACGGGGCCGAGCAGCAGGTCGAAGCGGCTGAGGGCCTCGCGGTAGCCCAGCTGGAGGAGCTTGCGGACTTTGAGGGCCTTGAGGTAATAGGCGTCGTAGTAGCCTGAGGACAGGGCGAACGTTCCGAGCATGATGCGGCGGCGCACCTCTGGACCGAAGCCCTCGGTGCGAGCCTGGGCGTAGAAATCGGCGAGGTCTTCGTAGGCCTGGCCTTCGGGGCGGAAACCGTATTTGATGCCGTCATAGCGGGCCAGGTTAGCCGAGGCTTCGGCGGTGGCGATCAAGTAGTAGGTCGCGATGCCTTCCTCGACCAGAGGCAGGTGGCATGGTTCGACGCTGGCGCCGAGCGCGGTCAGCTGGGCAGCGGCGGCTTCTACGGCGGTGCGAACCTCGGGCTGGAGACCAGCGCCGAAATATTCGACTGGGATGCCGATGCGAAGTCCTTTGACGTTCTGGCCCGGTTCGATCGCTTTCAGAAGAGCGGCGGTGTCGAGGTTGCGTTCAGCGGGCATGGCCGTGCTGTCTTTGCTGTCCGGACCGGCAATCTGGGCCAGGATGGCACCGCAATCGGCAGCAGTCCTGGCCAGCGGGCCGATCTGGTCGAGCGAGGAGCCATAGGCAATGAGGCCGAAACGGGAGACGGCGCCATAGGTGGGCTTGAGGCCAGTGACACCACAATAGGACGCGGGCTGGCGAATCGAACCGCCCGTGTCAGAGCCGAGCGCGTAATAGGCTTCACCGGCAGCTATGGCCGCTGCAGAACCGCCACTGGAACCACCGGGCACGCGGTCACTGGCCCAGGGGTTGGTCGTGATGCCGCCATAGGACGATTCGGTCGTATTGCCCATGGCAAATTCGTCGAGGTTGGTCTTGCCAAGCAGGACAGCGCCATTGGCTAGCAGACGATCCGCTGCCGTGGCGTTGTAGGGTGGCACATAATCCCAGAGCATTTTCGAGCCACAAGTGGTGCGCAGACCCCGGGTGCTGATGTTGTCCTTGATCGCCATCGGCACGCCGGCCAGGGGCATCAGCTGCTCGCCATGGTCCAGGCGCTGCTGGACGGCTGCAGCCTGGGCGAGGGCTTGCTCCGGCGCGACAGTCAGGTAGGCCTTGACGGTCTGATCTTTGACAGCGATGCTCTCGAGCATCGCCTGGGTGGCTTCCAGGGCGCTGATCTCGCGGCCGGCAATCTTGCGGCCGAGGTCCAGCGCGGAGAGGGTCTTTAGATCCATGGTAATCTCCTTGTCAGGTCAGGTTGATTTTTCCTCAAAAGTGACGTGGTACTGAAAAAGGAAAAATCACTCAAACGTCCGGGGGACCATCAGGCAGCCGTCTTTGTGCTTGGGGGTCAGTTCCATGAAGACGGACTGGTCATACGAAGGCTGGACTTGGTCAGGTCGCAGGGTGTCGAGCAGATCCTGGGGGTGGTAGGTCGGCTCGACAGAATCTGTGTCGAGAGACTCGATGTTCTGGAAATGCTCGAGGATTTTGCCGAGTTCGTGGCTGAGGCTGTCCAGTTCTTGTTCATTGGGGGCCAGGCGGGCCAGACGGGCAACTTTTTTAACGAGGACTGGGTCAAGGGCGAGGTGGCCTTGCTGGTCGAGGTTACCTAAATCGGGGTGCTGGATTTGAGACATAACGTATCTCCTTCTTACGGGTCGAGGCGGCTGAGATCGCGCGGGAACAGGACGGTATTGCGGACGTTGGTCTCGCCGATCAGCATCATCAGCAATCGCTCGAGTCCGATGCCGAGGCCGCCATGCGGCGGCATGCCGTATTTATGGATCATCAGGTAGGTCTCGAAATCGTCCGGGTTCATGCCGCGGGCGACCATTTTTGCAACCTGGCTGTCGTAATCGTGGATGCGCTGGCCACCGGTCGTGATCTCGAGGCCGCGGAACAGCAGGTCGAAACTGAGGGTGAAATGGGCATCGGACGGGTCGTCTTTGGCGTAGAAGGGGCGCTTCTTGCTCGGGTAATGGGTGACAAAGACGAAGTCGCTGCCGGTCAGTTCCTTGAACAGCTCGCCGATCAGGCGCTCTTCCTCCGGTTCGAGGTCGTAGGGGTCCTTGATCCGGCGGTTAAATTTCTCAGAGACCATCTGCTTGGCAACGTCAAAACGGACCTGCGGGATCTGGGTGGCATCGGGCAGCTTGACATCGAGCAGCTTGAGCTCGGCGGAGTATTCGCGATTGAGGAGGTCGAGCGCATATTGGAGCATGCCAGTTTCCATGGCCATGATGTCCTCAAACGACTCGATAAAACCCATTTCGAAGTCCATGCTGGTGTATTCGTTGAGATGGCGGGCGGTGCTGTGCTTTTCGGCCCGGAAAACGGGGGCAACCTCGAAGACACGTTCGAATACACCGACCATCATCTGCTTGTAGAACTGGGGGCTCTGGGCGAGGAAGGCTTTGCGGCCGAAATAATCGAGGCGGAAAATGTTCGACCCGCCCTCGGCGCCGGCGGAGACGATTTTCGGGGTGCGGACTTCGGTGAAACCCTGGCCGTGCAGGAAGTCGCGGAAGCCGCGGCCGAGGCCTTCCTGGAGGCGGAAGATCGCGCGCTGGCGCTGGTGGCGCAGGGTGATCGGGCGCAAGGCAAGGTTGGCTTCGAGCGACATGTGGGAGATTTTCTTGCCGAGATGGACTGGGCGCGGGCTATGCGGCCGGGAGAGGACCTCGACGGATTCGAGGCGCAATTCATAGCCGCCGGGGGCGCGCGGCTCGGCATAGAGCAGGCCCTTGCCGCGGATGGCGAATTCGTCACGCAGGTGCTCGGCACCCGTCAGGGCAGTGTTCTGGTCTTGGACACACTGCAGGAGGCCGTCGCGCAGGCGGAGGATGATGAAGGCGAAATCGCCCATGTCGCGGTGGACGTGGATCATGCCGTGGACGGTGACAGCCTCTCCGGCAGTGGCGGCTTGTTCGAGATTTTTCAGGACCAGGTCCTGGGTTGGCTTGATGCCGGTGATCATTTCCATGTACATCCTCCCTGAAATAAAAAAGTCCCGGAATGAATCATTCCGGGACGAGTCGACTGATGTCTGCTCGCGGTACCACCCTGGTTGAGGCCTTCGCTTGGGTCCGTTGTGATCGGCAAGATAAAATCAAAGGATCTGTCTGCCGAGCGGTCCAAGGATCTGGCGCTCCACTTTACGTACGTAACGGGTACCCCGTCCGTGTCTACTGCCAGGCCTGTGCGGATCTGGGTTCGAAACGGCGGCTCGGGAGAGTTCTTCGGCCCAGTGGCCCCAATCGGTGCTTGCAGTCGGTGACACCGAATCCCTGGTGAGGCAAAAGCTTGGCTTACTCGCTCCGTCATCGCCTTTGTGATGTTTGGGCCAAATTATACCGGCGAAACGGCAGCGTTGTCAAATGCATCTCGCCACCGGATGGCGAATGATGGTTTTGAGCTTATCCGGGGCGACGCGGCCGGGATCACTGAGGTAGATCTCGTGATGGCGGCGGCGAGTGCCGTCCGGCTGGATCGTCGCCAGTTCTTCATGCAAGCCGAGGGCTGTGGCTTTTTCAGCCATGCGGACGACGGTGGCCGGTTCAGTATCGTAAGGACCGAGATGCATGGCCTGGAGGCAGAGACCTTCGCGCCAGCGGACAAGGCGAGCCCGTTCGGGATCGAGATCCGGTTTTTTGCGCCGGACTTGGGCCTGAGCCCAGGCAAACAGGTGCGGCGTGACGAATTCGGGCTGGCGGATCATCGCCGTCCAGCACAGTTCGTCCTTTTTCGCCGGATCGTAGGCGGATTCGTCGCGAAACCACCACAGGCCCTCTAACGGTGGGACCACATAGTCGTAATAGCCGGCCGGCACGGTGTCGCCGGCCTTGTTCATCCGGATCGTGTAAGAGAGGCTGTACAACAGCGAAATCGCCGCGGCGTAGGCACCGTCTGTTTCGTTGGGATTGCCGCAGCCATCGACTTGGATAAATGGCAGCTCTGGCACGTCGATGAGTTCCGGCTCTACGCCAGGGTTGTAGAGAGCTTTGTCTTTTTTCTTGAAATCAATGGGGGTGGACATAAGAGCCTCCTGCCGGATCTGGTTCTGATGCTGCCAGAATACGCCACTGTTCGACAATCGGACTGGGTAACGTAAACTGGTCCGGGGCCTGGCGGTAGGCCTGGTGCAGAGGCAGCAATATTGCCAGCCAGGGATTGAGCTGGAAATTGTAGCGGCGGGGAAAGGTTTCTTCCTTGAGGGTGAGGATGGCGATCAGGGTGAACAACGTGGCTGGCGCGGCGAGATCGAGCTGGAGTCGGATCCGGATGATCGGGCTCCTGCGGCTGTGGCCCGGACTGATGATCGTTTCAACGCTGGATCGGTCCCTAAGGGGCGGATCGTGGTCGAACAGCAGATACAAAAGGCCGGCTTCGGCGGCATAGAGGTAACCGGCGGGCTGGCCTTGGCGGTTGCAGACCTGGATCGCGCGCGGGTCGTGA
>SABL01000230.1 GCA_009928985.1 Clostridia bacterium | reverse complement strand
ATGATCTGGCGGATGTTCTGGCGGATTTTTTCACTGCCAAAGAAATTCTGAGCGTTCGTCCAGTCTTCATTGGCCTGGTCAGGCAGATGAGCTTGAACGATTTCCCAGGCCCGGTTCCTCAGCTCTGTTTCTGTGAGATGGTCTGGTGAGCCAGGGATATTTTGCGGCAGCAAGTTGGGATTCTTGCTGATTTTCTGGAATGCAGCAAACAAATAATCAACACTGGCCAAAACCAGCGGCAGGTTTTCCTTCTGCCAATGTTCGAGAATCTTGCTGTCGACAGCCCGGCAATAATCCTCGACCATCAGGCCGTCGCGGTCCTTGCTGTTTTCAAAGCCGTGATTGACGGCTCCTGCTACGGCACCATGGTTCGATCCAGCTGCGCCACCATACTGCCGCCGTTGTTTTTCAAACGAGTAGGCCGAGACAATGGTTTCCAATGACTCCGGCAGATCAGAAACAGGAATCTGGATCAGTCGATTGCGGCTGCCACGATAGACCCGGACAGCTCCCCTGCCAATGGCCAGCAGCAGGTATTCTGCATTCTGGATATTGAGCTCCAGCAGGGGCCGGACGGTAAAATGATCATCGATGACCATGTTTTCATCTACAGGTTGTTCCAGCGAGAAAATCACAGACTGGTTTTCACTCATGAACATGGCCAGAGCTTCAGGGGCGACTGCCCAGAAAAGCGGTTGTTCCAAGAGCTCACTGGCCGGCTGGAGGATATTCTGGATTTTGGGGACGGTCAGACCATAGCCCTTGAGGTGATCCTCGGCCTGACGCAACAACGTGCGCAGGCGGATCTGGGACATCTTGACATCGTTGCCCTCGCGCAGGATTGGCAGATAGATGGAAACACAGGGGAAGTCCTGGACCGAAACCAGGGTCTGCAATGTATCGCGGTCAAAACGTAGCATAGCATCATCTCCATTCTTCTCGCTGCAGCAAAGCTCTAATTTCATTATACATCGTCGTTCCAGAAAAAACTGAACAGATTCAGGCAACTTTTACGCATTGAAGACCTGCAAGTTTCCATGATAGAGTGGAAAGTAGCCAGGGAGGTTCATTGCCATGGAGTTGCACACGGTGAGGATGTCTATCCAGCTATCTGACAGAGCCGTTTCGCGAATTGAGCCTGTGCCCACAGCTCTGCCAGAACTGGACAAGCAAACCCAAATACTCGGCTATATCCTGAGCGATCCCAAAATTGCCCGGGAAGAACTGGCGATTTTTGCACTTTGCCTGGACATGGCCCGGCGCAAAGCCCGGGCTGGTGGACTAAAGCAGGGCGCGTTCTTTTGCGGACTCGATCCAAAAAAACATCCCTGCCATCCGGATGACCCCCCGGATCGACCGCTCCGTCTGCTGCCTTGTTTCAGTTTGTCCCGCTTGCTGATCGATTATTACCGGACCAGCCTGGACTTTCAGTTCCTGCTTTCTGGCGGGGCGGATGTGGTATTCGAAACTGCACGCCTGTGGCAGGCTATCCAGATGCAAGGCATTGCATCAGATCCTGGCGAATGGCCAGACCTGAAACCACTGGTCCAGCTCAATTTGAACTGGACGAGCCGGATCTGGACCTTGCTGGGCCGTGCTGGCAGACAGCAGGACGTGGCCGCACGGCTCGGACTGTCTGGTGAGGAGGTCCGCCAACTGGCCGAATCACCCGTTTTGCTGCCGGACAGGACTCAATCCAGCCAAACGAAAGACGCTGCAACCTTGTTGGCGAACCTGGTTCATACAGGCTACGACCTGTCTCCTGAAAAATGGTCCAGCGGTGAAGAAGCAGGTGTTCTTGCCATCCTCGCGACACAGATCGCACGCCTCGAAATCGAAGATGACGAACTCTCATTTGCCCCTGTTCTCCCGGCTGGCTGGCAGGGATACTCCCTGCGCCTGAGCTTCAGGGGCAGTCAATTCGATCTCTCAGTTGATCAATCCGCAGGGCGGATGGTCTTAATCGAAGGCTCTGCCATTCCGGTCCTTGTCTACGGACTTGAATACATGCTTGAAGATGAATGTGTGTTTGACCTGAAACAGGTTGGGGACTTTGCACAGGAGTCCATCGCCAGGGATGCCTTGTCGGATTGAGATGAAGCGACATGGACAAGTAAAAAAGCCAGATCTGTGATTGGCCGACCCGGTCGAACTGCAGTATGATGAAAGCAGGCGGCCATGCCAAGCCTTCAGGAAATTGCCTTGACGAATGGCCTAATGAGAATTAATCTTAATATTGTCAGTCAAAGGAGGATTTCACATGTCCAAATTGGAAGGTACCAAGACCCTTGAGAACTTGATGAAAGCATTTGCTGGAGAATCCCAGGCCCGGAACCGCTACACGTATTTTGCGTCGGTTGCCCGCAAAGAAGGCTTCCACCAGATCGAAGCCATTTTCCTGGAAACCGCCGACAACGAAAAAGAACACGCCAAGTTGTTTTACAAACACATTGTAGCCGGTTTGGATGCCGAATCAGCTGT
>SABL01000229.1 GCA_009928985.1 Clostridia bacterium | reverse complement strand
GATGTCTCTCGTTCTGATCGTTGCCCTGTTTGCCACCTTGCTGGCCGGTTGTGCCAGCCAGGCAACCACCGCTGCACCAGCCGAAACGGCCGCCGGCGAAACCACCGCTGCACCTGCAGCAAAGTCTGACGTGAAAATCACATTCCTGAACTCCAAAGGCGAAATCACCGCTCAGCTGGAAGAAGCTGCCAAAGCCTTTACGGCGGAAACTGGCATTGAGATGGAAATCATCCCTTGTCCGGCCGGTACCTCCCCGTTTGAAACAGCATCTGCTATGTACAGCTCGGGCAGCGCACCGTCGATCCTGATGGTCGATCCCAATGATGTACCTAAGTTCACCGACAAGGTCCTCGACCTGAGCCAGGAAAACTGGGTCTCCCTGGCTATGCCGGGCGCCCTGGATGCCGGTTCTGTCGATGGTAAAGTGCTGGCCATGCCATTGACCGTTGAAGGTTACGGCATCATCGCCAACAAGAAGACCATCGAGACGGCTTCGGGTGCTGCGTTTGATCCGTCTACGGTCAAAACCTACAGCGACCTGGAAACCCTTTTTGGCAAAATCAGCGCGGCTGGAGTTGCCCCGGTCAAGATCTGCCAGGAAAACTGGTCTCTCGGTGCCCACCTGTTCTCACAGGTCTACATCAACCAATCCTCTGACCCTGCTGCTGTGCAGAAATTTGTTGACGACCTCAAGGCTGGATCTGTCAAACTGATGGACAACAAAGTCTTCGTCGATTTCATGAAAACTTTCGACCTGATGATCGCCAACAATTATGGCAAAGCCGATCCGCTAAACTTCCGCTATGAGGAAGAGCCGCTGCTTCTGACCTCTGGCCAGGCTGCGATGTGGTACCAGGGCAACTGGACATGGCCGAACTTTGTCGACAGTGCCGCTGCGGATGACATGGACTATGTTTTCCTGCCGCTCGTCCTCGGTGATGACGCCAACGCCTATGGCAACAGCCAGATCATCGCTGGTGTTTCCAAGGAAATGATGATCGACAAAGAACAGAACTCCCCTGAGCAGCAAGAAGCTGCCAAGCAGTTCCTCAACTGGCTGGTCACCTCTGACGCTGGCCAGAAAACCATCGCAGTGGACATGAAGCTGATCCCGGCCTTCACCGGTTTCGCTTATGCTCCAGAGGATCCGCTGGCCCGTTCCATCCTGACCTACCTCGAAGCCGGCAACACCATGCCGACCATTGCCACCCTCCCTGCTGATCACTGGGAAAAAATCGGCGGTATTCTCCAGAAATATCTGGCCGAACAAAGTGCCGGCAAAGGCAATCACGAGACCCTGGCCCAGGAAATCGAAACCTACTGGAAAAATACCTGATCTGATTCACTATGTTCCATCGAGGGGCAGCTTGCCAGGCCGGCAAGCTGCCTGCTCATTGAGGAGGCAGCTCTATGTATGAAAAAACGCTCAAAGATAGAGTCGCGACATTCTTGATTTTTGCAGCACCGACCCTCTTTATCTTTGCCACTGTCATGATCGCCCCATTGGTTTTTGGTATCTATCTGACCATGACCGACTGGGATGGTCTGAGCAATAACCTGAATTTTGTCGGAATCCAGAACTACCTCGGTGTGTTCCAGGACGCTGAATTCTGGCAATCCTTTTTTCTGACGCTGCGCTATGTCCTGGTGTCAGTTGTCCTGATCAATATCGTAGCTTTCTTGATTGCCTATGCCCTGACTTCCGGGATCCGGGGCCAGAACGCCATGCGCGCCGGTTTTTTCACGCCAAACCTGTTAGGTGGTGTCATCCTCGGCTATCTTTGGAGCTTTGTTTTCTCCAAAGTCTTGCCCTTTGTGGGTGCAGGCCTGAATTGGTCTCTGTTCAAGTCAAATTGGCTGACCGATCCAGACAAAGCGTTCTGGGCGCTGGTCATCGTCACGGTCTGGCAATATTCAGGCTATATGATGATCATCTACGTCGCCGGCATGAGCAATATCCCGACCGATCTGCTCGAAGCCGCTTCGATCGATGGCTGCCACGCCTGGCATCGCACCCGCTACATCGTCCTGCCCCTGATCGTGCCGTCTTTTGTCGTTTCGACCTTCTTGTCCTTGCAACGCTGTTTCATGATCTATGATGTCAACTTTGCCCTGAACAAAGGCGGTCCCTACAACAGCACACGCATGGTTGCCATGCACGTCTACCAGAAGGCATTCCTATCCCAGAAGCTCGGTGAAGGACAGGCTGAGGCACTGTTTCTTTTCATTATGATTGCTGCCGTCACTGGCGTTCAGCTGTACTTCAGCAAGAAACTGGAGGTGGAAGGCTAATGGCTGGCACAAACCGGATGAGTGGCCAGAACAAGGTTCTCGTCGCTGCAAAAACCCTGACCATGCTCGTTTTGCTGGTGCTCTACATCGTGCCGTTTGTCATGGTTTTGATCAATTCCTTCAAACCAAACAAAGTCATCCTCAGCAACCCTCTGAGTCTGCCGGATGGCCTGTTCCTGGATAACTTCATGAAG
>SABL01000228.1 GCA_009928985.1 Clostridia bacterium | reverse complement strand
CGCCCTCTATGTCGCGATGGGCGGTATGAAAGGCGTCATGTACACCGACGCTTTCCAGGGCTCGATCATGTTTGGCGGCATGCTGTTCCTGCTGATTTTTGTATACAGCAAGCTCGGCGGCGTCACGACTGCGCATCTGGCCCTGACCAACCTGATGACTGACCCGCTCGTCCAGGAACAAACGGCCAAGGTTGCAACCAATGGATTTGCCGGCTGGACCTCGATGCCAGTCTTCGCCTCGCCCTACTGGTGGACGGTCGTGACCTCGGTCGTCATGGGGGTTGGCATCGGCGTGCTGGCCCAGCCGCAGCTGGTCGTGCGCTTCATGACCGTCAAAAGCAACCGCGAGCTCAATCGCGCCGTCGCATCGGGCGGTGTCTTCATCCTGATGATGGCCGGCGTGGCCTATGTCGTCGGATCTCTGTCCAATGTCTTTTTCGTCCGCGACCTCGGCCTGACTTCGGTCGCTGCGGCTGGCGGCGTGATCGACAACATCATCCCGCTCTTCCTGAAAACCTACCTGCCGAGCTGGTTCAACACGGTCTTTATGCTGACCTTGATGTCGGCCGCGATGTCGACCCTGAGCTCGCAGTACCATGTCGTCGGTACTTCGATCGGCCGCGACCTGTTTGAAAAGAGCCTCGGCATCAAAGGGCACACCCTGACGATCACCCGGATCGGAGTCGTGATCTCGATCCTGGCCAGTGCCTTGCTTGCCTATGTCGGCAACCAGCTGAAAATGGACATCGGCCTGATTGCCCAGGCCACTGCCGTATTCTTTGGCATTTGTGCCGCCGCCTTCCTGCCGGTCTACATTGGCGCCCTCTTTTTCCGGCGTCTGTCGAGAAAAGCCGCCGTGATCAGCGTCCTGACCGGTTCATTGTCGAGCTCGTTCTGGCTGTTCTTCGTCCATGGCAAAAATGCCGCCACGATCGGCCTGTGCCAGCTGCTCTTTGGCAAGCCGCACCTGTTTGCCGGCACCACACTGGCCAAACTGGCCATGGTAGACCCTGTCGTGATCGCCGTGCCGCTGTCTGCCCTGACCCTTCTGGCCGCAGGCCTTATGACCCGGCCTGACATCGATGAGATGCATCTGGAAAAGTGCTTCAAAGGTGTGAAGTAAACGACTATACTGGTACACATGAAAATCCAGAAAACCAATGCCATGCGCCTGTTGACCCAGGCGGGCATCACCTACGACCTGAAAACCTATCCTGTCCATGAAGAGGACCTGTCCGGTGTCACGGTCGCCGCAGAAGTAGGCCTGCCTGCCGGGCAGGTCTATAAAACGCTCGTCGCGCGTGGAGACAAGACCGGCTATCTGGTCTGCATCATCCCGGTCGACCGCGAAATCGACCTCAAAAAGCTGGCTCTGGCCAGTGGTGACAAGCGGGTCGAGCTGATCCCGACCAAGGATCTGCTGGCCGTGACCGGGTACATTCGCGGCGGCTGTTCGCCCGTGGGCATGAAAAAGAAATTCCCGACCTTTGTTGAGTCCGCCGTGCTGGCTGAGCCCATCGTGGCTGTAAGTGCCGGGGTGCGAGGCTGTCAGATGCTGCTGAAGCCCGCGGACTTGGTGGCATTTGCGCAAGCCAAGCTGTGTGAGGTCTGCCGCGGCGATGAATCCTGACAAAATGGCCCTGAACCGGCTCGAAGACCTGGCTCGGCAGGCTGACCAGCACGATTATCCCACCCACACCGGCTTCCTCACCCCGGTCGAACAAACCGAGGCGGCAGCTTTTTTGCGCACGCGCAAGATCGCCCATGTCCTGCTGAGTGGCTATGAGGGGGCTGAACGCTGTGTGTGCGTGTTCCTGCCCGCTGGTTGGACGGCAGCCGAGATTGAAGCAGATTCGTTTTTAACCGCCCTGCGGATCAAGCCGGCGGTGCATCGCGGCTTGGGTGGCCGGTCAGATGCCCCACTCGGTCACCGCGATTATCTGGGCAGCCTGCTCGGCCTGGGGATCCGGCGCGACCAGATCGGCGACATTCTGGTCGATGATGGCCAGGCGATTGCCCTGGTTCTGGCTTCGATCGTGCCTTTGATCCAGCTGGAACTCAGTTCCGTCGGTTCCCGTTCGGTCACGATCGAACGGGTGCCGCTTGTGGGCCTTGCCGCCCCGGTGCAGGATCAGAACCTGATCCGGATCACCGCTGCCTCGCTGCGTTTTGACAAAATCGCCGCCGCCGGTTTCAACGTCTCGCGGAACGACATGGCCGAATGGATCCGCGCCGGCCAGGTCCAGCTCAACTGGCGACCGGAAACGCGTCCCGACCGCCTGCTCTCGATCGGCGACGTCATCTCCTTGCGCGGCTATGGCCGCATCCGGCTCAAGGAAGAGACGGGCAAGTCCAGAAAAGACCGGCATATATTGGTGATTGAGAAGTGGTAAACGTTAGATAACCGCTCCTGCATTAAATGCCTTGCTCAGACATCCTCGCCGCTATGCGGCTGCGGAACTCGCCGACATTTAATGCAGGAGCTACTTATCACCG
>SABL01000227.1 GCA_009928985.1 Clostridia bacterium | reverse complement strand
GACTCCGTGCGCGAGATCGAGACGATCGAACGGCGCCTGACCGCGGACATCCATTCCACCCTGGGCATTGCTGCCAAGATTACCCTGGTCGAGCCCCGTTCCCTGCCCAGAAGTGAAGGCAAAGCCAAACGGGTGATTGACAACCGCAAATTCTGACTCATGACTGGAGCACGAACATGTTAACCCCAGACGTACCCGCTGAGAATAAAGTCACGGTCCCGATGCGGGTTGGTGTGGTTGGCTTGGGGCTGATCGGTGGATCCCTGGCCAAGGCACTCGCTGGCCGGGCCAAGGTCTCTGTGGTTGGAATCGATCCTGACCCGGCTGTGATCGAAAAAGCCCTCTCGGACCAGATCCTGGCGCAAGGCGGTGTGATGCCCCTGCAGGCCGAGCCGAAACGGTTAGATCACCAGCAGGCTTCGTCGATCATCACAGCTTTCAATGCCAGATCGCACATGGCCGAATCGCCCACAGGCCTTGCTGGCGAAAGCACGCTCAGCCAAGACACCGTCTGGCAGCTGCTCTCTGGTTGCCAGATCGTTTTCCTGTGCACACCACCTGCCACCATCCCGGACCTGGTCCGGCAGATCCGCCCCTTCTCCCAGGCTATCCTGACCGACGTTGCCAGTGTTAAAAAACCAGTTCTGGACTTGATTCCCGATGACCACTTTGTGGGTGGCCACCCGATGGCTGGATCGGAAAAGCATGGCTATGCCAATGCCCGGGAAAATCTTTTTGAAAATGCAGCCTATGTCCTGTGCCTGCCGGAACAATCAGCCATCACGGTTCTGGAATACCGCAAGCTGGAGCGTCTGGTCCAGTCGATCGGGGCTTCTCCGATCAGCCTGGATCCCCAGACGCATGACAAGGCAGTCGCAGCAGTCAGCCATTTGCCGCATGTTGCTGCAGCGGCTTTGTCTCTGCTGGCTGCACGCCAGGGGGACAACAACCTGACCCGGCTGGCTGCCGGAGGCTTTCGCGACATCACCCGCATCGCATCTTCGGATGCCGGCCTCTGGTCCCAGATCAGCCTCGAGTCGAGCGACCAGCTCCTGCCCCTGATCGACCAGTACATTGCCATTCTGCAGGAATTCCGCACCGAATTATCCGACGGCGACCTGGACCACCTGCGCCAGTATTTTTTCCAGGCAGCACAGTATCGCGGATCGCTGCCCGTCGATGGCCGGGGCGCCTTGCTGACACAAAGCATCCTCAACGTCTATATCCCGGACGAACCGGGTGTCATCGGCAAAGTGACGACGCTTCTGGGCGACCATGCGATCAATATCACCAACCTTCGCATCCGTGAATTCCGCACCTACGAAGGTGGCAGCCTGCAACTGCTGTTGCCGGACTCAGCCCAGGCGGCCCGCGCGGCGTGGCTCCTCAAGGAGGCCGGATATGAATGCGATTAAAACGAACGTGGGCACGCGGCTCCTCGGAGGCCGGATATGAATGCGATTAAAACGAACGCCCGTCCGCGGCTCCTCGGAGGCCGGGTATGAATGCGATTAAAACGAACGTGGGCACGCCTCCTGCTCGCTATGGTCTGCTGGGCTATCCACTTGGACATAGCTTGTCGCCCCAGATCCACCAACGCCTGATGGACCTGGCTGGTATTGATGGCACATATGAGTTGCTTGCGATACCTCCAGCGGAAATAGCTGGCCGCATGCCTGAGTTTCTGCAGGCGTTCGACGGCTTGAATGTCACGATTCCACACAAGCAGGTCGTCAAGGCTAGCCTCGAACAGATCGATCCTCTGGCTGAAAAGATCGGGGCTGTCAATACCATTTCCTGCCCATCTCACGGCCGGATATCCGGTTACAATACAGATCTGGAAGGCTTCCTCAGTGATGCACCAGAACTTGCCGGTCGCCGGGTCCTGATCCTTGGCGCCGGAGGAGTCTGCCGGACATTGGCTTTTGCCGCCGGTACCAAGGGAGCTACCGAGATCCGTTTCCTGGTCCGCCACCCTGAGAAGGCCAAACCCTTGGCTGAGGCGATTGCGGCAGCATTTCCGGCTTGCACCGTGGCTGTCACCTCAGAGCCCAGCAGCTGTTACACATCCAAACAACCTGCTCCCACACCGGAACGCTGGGTGCTTTTAAATGGCACGCCAGCCGGGATGTGGCCCCACACGGGCAGTGTCCCTGTGCCAGATGAGCTTCTGGATCATATCCAGGCAGTTTACGACACGATCTACAATCCCTTTGCCACCCGCCTGGTACTCAGGGCTCAAAGTCGCGGCATCCCGGCCAAGGGTGGACTGGGCATGCTGGTCAGCCAAGCCCTGCTGGCCCAGAGAATCTGGAATCCGGCAGCTGTTATCCCGGCTGATGCCAAAGAAAAAGTCCTCAGCGGCCTGATCGCGGAAATTTACCATCAGTCACCTCTGACTCTGGTGCTGATGGGCTTCATGGGCAGCGGCAAAAGCCGGATTGGTCGCGAGTTGTCGGCAAAGACTGGTTGGCCCCTGGTGGACCTGGACCACTGGATTGAGGA